>JASHSH010000117.1 GCA_030040955.1 Rhodospirillales bacterium | reverse complement strand
CCCAAGCTAGTAATTGTGGGCGCCACCCCGGTATACACAAGGGCTAGAGTACGCGTCGTAACATGCGAACGCAAGACGGAATGCCGCATGAAGGCGGCGGATTCACGGCCGCAGAAGACGGATCAGCCTTGCGGCGGCTTGGGCGGCTTGGGTGGAGGCGCGGACGGAGCGCGGCGCGCGCGGCGGCGCGGGATGGTACCGCCGGGCGGGCTGGAAGTTCGCGGCGCGCGGCGTGATTCTAGCTGGGCGACGCGGGCGGCGAGCGCTTCCTGCTCGTCGCGCGCCTTGGCGACCATCGCCTGGACTGTCTCGAACTCCTCGCGCGTGACCAGCTTCATGCGCGCCAGCAGCGTCTCCAGATGCTGGCGCATCTGGGCCTCGAGCTCGGTCTTCAGCGCGCCAAGCGCGCCCATGGCCCCGCTCGCCATGCGGGAAAAATCGTCGAAGAAGCGGTTTTGGCCCTGCATCCCCGTAACCCAGCCGCAGGCAGTATCCGAACTATGAACCCGCCCTCCGCGCCGGGCAACATTGCAAAATCCGCGATGGTCGGGAATTCAATAGCATGCTATTAATAAGCAAATGAACAATCGAGAAAGCGGTCAGGCGCTGCAAAACGCCCTGTCCGACGCGACGCATCTTTGGCGCCAGGCGTTGGACCGGCGGCTGCGTCCGCTCGGCCTCAGCCAGGCCACCTGGAAGACCCTGTTCAACCTGGACCGGTTCGGCGAGGGCATGACGCAGAGGGCGCTGGCCGAGCGGATGGGCATCGAAGGACCCACGCTGGTCCGGTTGCTCGACAATCTGGAGCGAGGCGGGCTGGTCGAACGGCGTCCGGCGCCGGGCGACCGGCGGGCGAAGTCGCTGCACCTGACCGCGCGCGCGCGCGACCTCCTGGTCACGCTGCACCGGGTGGCCGACGAAGTGCGCGACGAGATGCTCGCCGATCTGCGCGAGGACGAGCTTCGCCGCGCCGTCGCCGTGCTGCGTCGCGTCGCCGGCAACGCCGAGCGGTCGCGGGACGCGTTGCGCAGGAGCGCCTGAGGTGAACGAGACCGCGCCCATCAGCCTGCCGCAGGTGCAGCGGCCCCGGCATCTGCGCCGCATCGTCGGCCGCCTGGTGCTGCTGGTCCTGGTACCGGCCCTGACGATCGCCGGCGCGGTGGTCGGCTGGACCTTCACCGGCGGCACCGCCTCGACCGACGACGCCTATGTGAAGGCGGACAAGACCACCATCGTCTCGCGCGTCTCCGGCCGCGTGACCGAGGTCGCCGTCACCGAAAATCAGTCGGTGAAGAAGGGCGATCTTCTGTTCCGCGTCGATCCCGAACCGTACCGGCTGGCGCTCGTCCATGCCGAGGCCGACCTGGCCGCCGCGCGCCTCGACATCGGCAGCCTGCGCGCCAGCTACCGCGCGCAGCTCGCCCAGCTCAAGGGCGCGCAGGATTCGGCGGACTATTGGACGCGCGAATACGAGCGCCAGCGCGACCTGGTAGGGACGCACGACGTGGCGGTGTCGAAGTTCGAGCAGGTGCGCAATTCGATGGACACCGCCCGCCTGAACGCCGATTCGCTCCAGCAGTCGGTCAACGCGACCCTCCAGGCGCTGGACGGCGATCCCAATCTGCCGGTCGACAAGCATCCGAAGGTGATGGCGGCGATCGCCACCCGCGACCGCGCCCAGCTCGAGCTCGGCTACACCGAGATCGACGCGCCGATGGATGCCTATATCGCGCAGTGCGACCTGCATCCGGGCGCCTGGGTGCAGTCGGGCGCGCCCGTGTTCGACGTGATGTCGAGCGCCGCCCCGCGCGTCGAGGCCAATTTCAAGGAGACCGACCTGACCGACGTGCGCACCGGCCAGCCCGCCGAGGTCACCGTCGACACCTATCCCGGCCAGGTGTTCCGCGGCCACGTCGCCAGCATCGCGCCGGCCACCGGGGCCGAATTCTCGGTGCTGCCCGCCCAGAACGCGAGCGGCAACTGGGTGAAGGTGGTGCAGCGCATCGACGTGCGCGTCGCCATCGACCCCGAGCCGGGCCAGCCCGAGTTGCGCTCGGGCATGAGCGCCGACGTCACCATCGTGACCGGGCGGCGGCACCGGGTCGGCGACCTCGCCATCATGCTGGCTTCCCTTTTCGGCGCCGCGCCCGCCTCGGCCACCGCGGCGCACTAGGAGGCTCGCGCCATGTCGCGGCCCGAGACGGTCGGTCGCGGCCTAAACCGGCCGATGATCAGCCTGTCGGTGATGGCGGCCACGGTGATGCAGGTGCTGGACACCACCATCGCCAACGTCGCGCTGCCGCATATGCAGGGCAGCCTGTCGGCGACCCAGGACCAGATCTCCTGGGTGCTCACCTCCTACATCGTCGCCGCCGCGATCATGACCCCGCCCACCGGCTGGCTGGCCGGCCGGTTCGGGCGCAAGCGCCTGTTCGCCCTCGCCGTGGTCGGATTCACGGTCACCTCGATGCTGTGCGGACTCGCCCAGACGCTCGACGAGATGATCCTGTTCCGCCTGATGCAGGGCGTGTTCGGCGCCTCGCTGGTGCCGCTGTCGCAATCGACCCTGCTCGATTCCTTCCCGCCGGCCCAGCACGGCCGCGCCATGGCGCTGTGGGGCGTGGGCGTGATGGTCGGTCCGATCCTCGGCCCCACGCTGGGCGGATGGCTGACCGAGAACTGGAACTGGCGCTGGGTGTTCTACATCAACCTGCCGTTCGGCGTGCTTTCGCTGCTCGGCATCCTCGCCTTCCTGCCGGAGACAGCGATCGACCGCACGCGGCGGCTGGACTGGTTCGGCTTCGGCATGCTCAGCCTGGCGATCGGCGCGCTGCAGATGATGCTCGACCGCGGCGAGCTGAAGGACTGGTTCGGCTCGCGCGAAATCGTGATCGAGGCGGCGATCGCCGGGGCGGCCTTTTATTTCTTTCTCGCCCATTCGGCGACCGCCGCGCGTCCGTTCCTCACGCCGGCGATGTTCCGCGACCGCAACCTGGTGACCGGGATCAGCATCATGTTCGTCGCCGGCATCATCCTGCTGTCCACGCTCGCCCTGCTGCCCCCCTATTTGCAGTCGCTGATGGACTATCCGGTGCTGACCACGGGCTTCGTGTTGGCGCCGAGGGGCATCGGCACGCTGATGTCGATGCTGATCGTCGGCCGCATGGTCGGCCGCGTCGATACGCGCCTTCTCATCCTGAGCGGCGTTTCGCTGCTCGTCCTCTCGATGTGGATGATGACCAGGTGGAATCTCGACATCTCGACCGCGTCCATCGTGTGGACGGGACTGATTCAGGGATTCGGCCTGGGCCTGCTGTTCCCGCCGCTCTCCACGGTCACCTTCATCACGCTGGATCCGAAGCTGCGCACCGAGGCCGCGGGCATGTTCAGCCTGATGCGCAATATCGGCTCGTCGATCGGCATCTCGATCGTCGAGGCGCTGCTGACTCGCAGCATCCAGGTGAACCACGCCGTGCTCGGCGAGCATGTCACCCAGTTCAGCCCGAACGTGCGCGCGATGGCGATGTCGGGCGCGACGGTGCTGCGCACCGGCCTCGCCGGGCTCGACGCCGAAATCAACCGCCAGGCCTCGACCATCGGCTATCTGAACGATTTCCGGCTGATCATGTGGCTGTCGGCGGCGATCGTGCCGCTGGTGCTGCTGCTGCGCACGCGCGCCGCCAAGCCGGCCGCCGCCGGCGCGGCAACCGCGATGGACTAGCGCCGCGGCTCAGCGGAAGCCGGCGCGCACCAGGGTCGAGTGGAATTCGCGGATCAGCTCCGCGCCCTTGGCCGGATCGGTGACGCCCTCGAGGAACGCCTGATCGAAATTGGGCCGGCGCAGATGCGTGATCACGCGCTCGCGCGCCTCGCGCAACGCGCGGCCGTCGGGCAGCAGTCCCTCGCCGCAGAACTGCACCAGCCGGATCGCGCGATCGCGCAAGCGGGCCTGCGGATCGTCGAGACGCTCGATGATGCCCTCGCGCCGGATGTAGTCGGTGAGCGCGGCATCGAGCGCATCGAGCAGCAGCCCGCGCTCCTCCATCGGCAGCGCCTCGCATGCCTTGACGTCGTCATAGACGCGTTTGACGCCGACGAGCTTCTCCTTCGGCGTCTGGTCGCGGCCGACCAGGGCGTGAATGTCGGGACCGGCGACCATCCGCCGCAAATTGGCGAGGATCGGCTCGTTCAGGTCCTTGCCGAGATCGCTGGCGGTGAGCTGGAGCAGGAATCCGACCCGATTGCGGACATCGCGAATCGCGCCCAGCACGCCCCCCACCGCCTGGCGCAGCGCGGTCTGCCCGCCGGTCTCCAGCAGCAGCACGTAGCGCCGGGTCAGCGCCGCCGCCGCCGCCGGCCCGCCCAGCAGGCCATTGGCGCCGAACATGCGCGCGACCAGCGCCGCGTAGGCCTCCTGCTCCTTGGCCGGCTCGTTGCGCGACAAGGGCTGCGTGCCGGCGACCTGCCGGACCAGGCGCTCGAGCAAGGACTGGCGCGTCTCGCTCAGCTTGCCCTCGGCGATCAGCGGACCGAAGCGCTCGATCTGCTCGCGCGCGTCGCTCTTCTCGGCCGGCTTGCCGGACTCGTACAGATCCGCGATCGCCATCAGGGCGGTGCCCAGATTGCGCTGCTGGCCGATCATGTCCTGCAACGCCGCCGGGGTCGCCATCAGGTCGGCGAGCACGCCGTCGAGCGGGGCCAGCACCTCGGCGGCGTAGCCCGGATTGACCAGCTCGGAGACGCGTTCGAGCTTGGACAGCCAGGCGCGCTGCTGGACCAGGTCGCGCGACAGCACGACCTTGGCGAAATAGTCGAGCTCGTCCGGCGGAACCGCGCGCTTGACGCGCTCGAACGCGGCGGCGAAGTCGTTGCCCTTGAGCGTGGGCAGCGCGGAATTCTCGTCCGCCCGCTTGGCGCGCGCGGTGGCCTGCGCGACCACGCGGTACAGTTCGTCGCGGCGCACCCGGACATCCTGGCCGACCACCTTGGCCTGCACGGTCGCCACCCGGTCGACCGCGGCGGGGAACAGCGTGTCGACCTCCTGCAGCTTCTTCAGCGCCTTGTGGTTGTGCAGGAGCTCGGTGGGGGTGAGGAACACCTGCTCGACATATTTGCGCAAGATTCGGCCGATGGTGGTGCGGCTCTCCAGCCGATAATAGTCGGCGAGTTCCGCGCAGGGCGGCGCTTCCTCGATCGGCGAGATCGTCACCTTCGGATTTTCGGCCGCCCGCATCTCGGTGAAGACGACGTTCTCGGTGACCTGACCGTCGGCCCTGCGCCAGGTCTTCAGGATGCGCACGCCGCCGACTTGCGCCTTGCCGAGCACGGTCTTGCAGGCGGTGCGCGCCTGGTTTTCGCTTTCGCAGATGTCTTCGGTGACCCAGTGCTCGTTGCGAAAAGCCTGGACCTCGAACCCCGCCCGACCACCCGACATCCGAACCGCCCTCAGACCCCTGTTGTCGAAGGCCCGATCCCCACCGGGCCAGCCATCTGGCGCCGCCGGATTCCGACCGGACGAAGTCTACGCTGGATTATGCGGAATATTGCCGCCCTGCGCCATCAGCTTGTCGGTCAAATCCCTGATCTGGCGGACAAAAATGTTCAAGAGCCCGCGCACGAACGGATCCGACTTGCGCAGCTTCTGGTCGAGCGCGTTTTCGGTCACCAGAATTACTGTGGTCGGTTCGATCGTCTTGGCCTGCGCCATGCGCGGCTTGTTGTCGACCAGCGCCATCTCGCCGAAGATGCCGCCGCCGACGATATGTCCGAGCACCTGCCGCGGGCCGCCCCCGGGCACGGCCTTGCTGATCTCTACTTTGCCGCTTTCGACGAGATATGCGCAGCGACGGCCCATCTCGCCTTCCTTGAAGATGATCTCGTCGGGTGGAAACACCCGACGATCAAGGATGTCGTGTTGCGCCATGGAAGTGATCCGTTTCGTCAGCTTCCGCCGAGGTTAATTTAGCACGATTGCCACGAATTCCCAACAATCCGATGGTTCGAGCCGAGTCTATTCCTTGTTCCGTTACGGAATTTTGACCCCAATCGCGGCGGAATTGTTGCGCATCTCCGTGATTTTACATGTGTGCCGGCCTTGCCGAATTTCAGGTGGCCGGATTTCGACTATTTCTGCATTGTCCGACCGTGCGTCGGCGACATATATCCGCGACGCCGGTTCAATTGAGGATCGAATGCGCGGCAGGTATGTATTAGGCGCATGGCTTAAACTGGCGATCATCGCCGGCATCCTCGCCGGAGCATGGTGGTATCGCGGCGGAATCGGCGATGTGATCGGCGCGCTGCGCAATGGCGGGCTGGGAGCGCTTGCGGCGGCGAGCGCCTGGCATATTGCCTCGATGGTTCTATGCGGACTGGCGATGAACGCGCTGGCCACGCCGGGACGACCCGTCCTGTTCGTCCTGGGGCGCTGGGTGCATGAGGCGGTCGGCGAACTCGCCGGCTTCGTGCCGCTGACCGGCGAACTCGCCGCGGCCAACGCGATGATCCGGCGCGGCATCCGTCCCACCCAGGCGGCGGCGCTGACCGTGGTCGATCTCTCCGCCGAGGCGGTGAGTCAGTTCGCGTTCACCGCGCTCGGTCTGGCACTGTGGCTCGCCCGCCATCCCGGCCTCGCGGTGACACGCTGGACGCTGATCGGGCTGGCGATCTTCTTCCCCCTGCTTCTGCTGCTGCTGGTGGTGCAACGCTCGCCGCTCCTGCGCTTCGTCGAGACGCTGCCCGCGCGCCTGTTGCCGCGCGTCTGGCGCGCGCCCGAGGAAGCCGCCGGCATCCGCGCCGCGATCGCCGCGATTCACGCCGAGCGATCGCGGATCGCGCGCTGCCTGGGCCTGCATCTCGCCGCCTGGCTGGTCTCCACCGGCGAGGCGGCGCTCGCGCTTTGGCTTCTGGGACGGCCGCTGCCGATCGTCGACGTGGTGGCGATGGAAAGCGCGATCATGGCGTTGCGCTCGGCGGCCTTCGTCGTGCCGGCGGGCCTCGGCGTGCAGGAGGGAGCCTATGTCGTGGTCGGCGCGGCGCTGGGCCTGGGCCCTGACGCCGCGCTCGCGCTGGCGCTGATCAAGCGCGGCCGCGAGCTGGTCTATGGAGTTCCGGGCCTGCTGATCTGGCACGCGATGACCCGCCGGCGGCCGGATCGGGAACGCCTCTCCGCCTCCGCCTAAATCGGCGGATGTTCGGTCGCCTCGTCGGCCTCGGCGTAGCCGAGCCAGCGATAGCCGTGCGCCGCGATCTCGTGGCCGTCGGCGACGAATGCGCCGGCCGGTTTGGTCGCGCTCATCGCTTGGCCTCCGCCAGATGGTCGGCGAGCACCCGCGCGATCACGCAACTGATGCGCTTCGCGGTGGGGATGTGCAGGAACTCGTTGGGCCCGTGCGCGTTGGCGTGCGGGCCGAGCACGCCGGTGAC
>JASHSH010000116.1 GCA_030040955.1 Rhodospirillales bacterium | reverse complement strand
GGCGGCCGGCCGGTGGACGGGTTCGTCGGCTCGATCCCGGAAAGCCAGGTGCGCGAGTTCGTCAAGCGCCTGACCACGGGCGCCAAGCCCGACGCCGGCGGCGGCATCGACGAGGCGATCGCCGAGGCCAAGGCGATGCTGGCCGAGGGCGACGCGAAGTCGGCGCTCGAAGTGTTCCAGGAGATACTCGCCGCCGAGCGCGGCAATGTCGCAGCCACCGCCGGCGCGCTGCGCGCGCTGATCGCGCTGAGCGAGGCGCAGAAGGCGCGCAAGATGCTCGATGCGCTCGCCCCCGAACTCGCCGCCAATGCCGAGATCGCCGCCGTCCGGGCCGCGCTCGAACTGGCCGAGCAGGGCAGCAAGGCGGGATCGACCGCGCAGCTCGAGGCCAAGGTGGCGGCGGACGCCGGCGACTTCCAGTCGCGCCTCGACCTCGCCACCGCCTTGTTCGCGGCCGGCCGGCGCGAGGAGGCGGTCGACCATCTGCTCGAGATCGTGCGCCGCAACCGGGCCTGGAACGAGGAGGCCGCGCGCAAGCAGCTGGTCAAGCTGTTCGAGGCGATGGGGCCGACCGATCCGCTGACGGTCGCTTCGCGCAAGCGGCTCTCGTCGCTCCTGTTCGCGTAGCGATGGCGAGCCGGGCGTTCCAGACCCGCTTCGAGGATCTGCCGCCCGTCCTGCGCGTCTTCCCCCTGGCCGGCGCCCTGCTGCTGCCCGAGGGAAGGCTGCCGCTCAACATATTCGAGCCGCGCTATCTCGCCCTGGTCGAGGATTCGCTCGCGCAAGGACGGCTGTTCGGCATGATCCAGCCGAGCGGGCCGGCGCGCGACGGCGCCGAGCCACCGCTCTACGAGACGGGCTGCGCCGGGCGCATCGTCTCCTTCTCGGAAACCGGCGACGGGCGCTTCCTGATCACGCTCGGCGGCGTCTGCCGCTTCCGCATGGAGGCCGAGCTGGAGGGCGCGCGCGGCTATCGCCGCGTCGCCGCCGACTGGAAGCCGTTCATCGCCGATCTCGACCCGCCGGGCGAGATCAAGCTCGACCGCAAACGGCTGCTGGCGGCGTTGCGCACCTTCCTCAAGCTGCACGAGATGGAGGTCGACTGGGAGGCGGTGGAGGGCAGCAAGGACGCGGTGCTGTCCATCGCGCTGCCGATGTCCTGCCCGTTCGAGCCGCGCGAGAAGCAGGCGCTGCTGGAATGCCCCGACGCCGAGGCGCGCGGGAGCATGCTGATCGCGCTGCTCGAAATGGGCGTGGCCGAGCGCCGCGGCGGTTCCGGCCAGGTGCAGCAATAGGAGGAAGCCGATGGGCGAGCGCGCGCCGGGAGTCGATCCCAAGCTGCTCGAAATCCTGGTCTGTCCGGTGACCAAGGGACCGCTGCGCTACGACCGCGAGCGCGAGGAGCTGGTCAGCGAGCGGGCGCATCTCGCCTATCCGATCCGCGACGGCATTCCCATCATGCTGCCGAGCGAGGCGCGCTCGCTCGACGAAACCAAGTAGCGGAGCGCGGCCCGCGCCCGGTTGACGGATTTCGCGAATTCGCTAGGCTTGGCGCCGACTTCGCAACTTTGCTAAGAACCGGCCTTGCCCAGCCCCGCTTCCCGGCCGCGAAGGCGCTCGCGCGCCAATGACAGCGCGGCGCTGGCCGCGCGCTGCGCCGCCAAGCTGATCGAGCTGCGCGGCGCGACCGGCGAGACCCAGCGCATGCTGGCCCGCCGCCTCGGCATGACCGAGTCGATGGTGTCGCGGCTGGAGAGCGGCGAGCACGTGCCCAGCCTGCGCACGCTGTGCCGACTGGCCGACGCCTTCGGGCGCAAGCTCGACATCGTGTTCCATGCGCATGCGCACACCCATGCGGACGGCACGCGGCACTCGCATCCGCACGGGCATGCCGATCCCGCGCATCGCCACCGGCATGCGCGCAAGCGAAGCGCGTGAGCGACGCCTCGGCCTGGGTGCTGATCGGGACGGTGGCCGCCGTCGGCGTGCTGCACACCATCGTTCCCGACCATTGGGTGCCGCTGACGGCGATCGCGCGCCAACGCGCCTGGACGCGGGCCGAGACCGCGCGCGCCGCCGCCCAGGCCGGACTCGGTCATGTGGTCTCCACCCTCGTCATCGCGGTCCTGGTGTGGATCGCGGGCGCGGCCTTCGCGCGGCGCTTCGGCGACCTCGCCGACCTCGCCTCTGGCGTCGCGCTGATCGGATTCGGCGGCTGGATCGCGATCGCCGGCTGGCGGGAGCTGCGAGCGTTCGCGCCGCATGGGCACGCGCGCGGGCACGCGCACGGGCACGATCGCGGACATGTCCAGGATCGCGGACAGACTCACGATCATGCGCCGCGCGATCCGCTCTACGTGCCGCTGCGCGGCGGGCTGGCCGCCGCTGCGCCGCACGCCCACGCGCACCGGCACGGAAGCGGACCAGCGCATGTCCATCTGCACGACCACGCGGCCGGGGCCACGCATCCGATCGGAGTCGATGTCGGCGGACGGCCGCCGCTGCACGCGCATCGGCACCGCGCCGATTCGCGCACCGCGCTGCTGCTGATTCTGGGATCCTCGCCGATGGTCGAGGGCATTCCCGCCTTTTTCGCCGCGGGACGGTTCGGACCCGCGCTGATCGCCGCGATGGCCGCCACCTTCGCGGTCTCGACCATCGCGGCCTATGTGCTGCTGTGCACGATCTCGGCCGCCGGACTTGAGCGCCTGCGGCTCGGCGCGCTGGAGCGCTACGGCGAGGTGGCGAGCGGCGCGCTGGTCGCCCTCGTCGGCGCGGGATTTTTGCTCCGCGGCGCCGCCTTCTAGCGGTTCTTGAACTGCGGCGGGCGCTTGGCGACGAAGGCCGCCATGCCCTCCTTCTGGTCCTCGGTGGCGAACAGCGAGTGGAACAGGCGGCGTTCGAAGCGCACGCCTTCCGCGAGCGTGGTCTCGTAGGCGCGGTTGACCGCCTCCTTCGCCATCATCACGGAAGGCCGGCCGAGCCCGGCGATGCGCTCCGCCACCTTGATCGCCTCGCCCAGCAGATCGGCCGCCGGAAGCACCCGGCTGACCAGGCCGGCGCG
>JASHSH010000115.1 GCA_030040955.1 Rhodospirillales bacterium | reverse complement strand
TCTTGACGCCGGTCGCGCTCACGTCGGCGATCACGTCGATCACCCGGTCGACCATGAGGAACGGATAGCGGTGCGGTATCAACTCCATGACGCGGTTGATGTCGATCACCGCGCCGGTCGCCATTCTGGCAGACTCATCCATCGCGCACGCTCCTACTCGCCCTTGCCCCGGCCCAGGCGGCGTATGGCGGCCGTCTGCCGGTGCCATTCGCTGACCGGCGCGGCCGGCGAGCCGCCGACCGACACGCCGGGATCGACGTCGCGTATCACGCCGCTCTGCGCCGCGATGCGGGCGCCGGCGCCGATGCGCAGATGACCGGCGAACCCGGCCTGCCCGCCGATCGCCACGAAATCGTCCAGCCGGGTGCTGCCGGATATGCCCACCTGCGCGACGATCACGCAGCCGCGGCCCAGTTGGACGTTGTGCCCGATCTGCACGAGATTATCAATCTTGCAGCCCGCGCCGATCACGGTATCTGGACCGGCGCCCCGGTCGACCGTCGTGTTGGCGCCGATCTCGACATCGTCGTGAATCACCACCCGTCCGAGCTGCGGAACCTTGAGATGGCCCTCGGCGCCCATGGCGAAGCCGAACCCGTCCTGGCCGATGCGCGCGCCGGCCAGGATGATCACCCGGTCGCCGAGGATGCAGTGGCCGAGCGAGGCGCCCGGCCCGACGCTGCAATCCTCGCCCAGCAGCACCGCCTCGCCGATCACGGCGTTGGCGCCGAGCAGGCAACGCGCGCCGATTTCCGCGCGCGCGCCGATCACCGCGCCCGCCTCGACCCGGCAGCCCGCGCCGAGCCGCGCGCTCGGATCGACGATCGCGCCGGCGGCGATGCCGGGCACGGGCGGCGCGGGCGGATAGAAGCAGCGCGCCACCTTGGCGTAGGAGCGGTATGGATCGAGCGCGATCAGCAGCGCCATTCCGGCCGGCGCGCGCGCGGCGAGCGCGTCCTGCACCAGGCAGGCGCCGGCCCGGCTCGCCGCGAAGGCGTCGACATATTTGCGGTTGTCGAGGAACGAAATATGCTCGGGCCCGGCCTGATCGAGCGCGGCCACGTCGGAGACCCGCTTGTCCGCGTCGGCCTCCCGCGCCAGCTTCGCCCCGCAGCGCGCGGCCAGCTCACCCAGCGTGAACGGGCCCGACTTGGCGAAGAAGCGCGGATCCGCCATCGCTCACTGGAGTTTGAGCTTGGCCGGCGGCTGGTTGGCGTTGGCGCCGGCCGCCTGCTCGTCGGGCTCGATCTTCGGCGGCGGGAACTCGACCGAGGGCAGGCGCTGGTTCATCACGTCGATGATCTGGCCGGTGATGTCCATGCGGTCGTCGAAGAACAGGACCAGCTGGCGCACCAGCACCACGTTGGCGCGGCGCTGGAGCGCGATGTCGTGGGTGGCGTCGACCATCGCCTGCTGCACCTTCGACATCGCGGCGCTGAACGAGCGGTCGAACGCCTGCCGGCGCTTCAGTTCGAGCCGCTGGAGATCGTTGTACTGCTGCTCGAACTCGCGGTACTTGTCGGCGAACGCGTCCTGCGACAACGTCTTGCGCTGCTGCTCGAGGGTCTGCTGGACCTGGCGCAGCTGGGCCTCGGCCTTGCTGTTCAACTCGCCGAGCTGCTTCTGGTACTTGTCGCCCTCGTCGTGCACGCCGCGCGCCGCCATGCTCTCGCGCATGATGCGGTCGATGTCGACCACGGCGATCACCGGGTTGGTCGGCAGCGGCGCGAACGCGCCAGGCGGCGCCGCGCTCGGCGCGGTGTTCTGCGCGGCGGCCGGACCCGCCGCCAGCGCGCCCAACAGCAGGGCGGCGCCCGCGATCCGCGACATCTGCAGCAGTCTCGCCATGGTCAGAACCTCGTGCCGAAATTGAAGCGGAAGAACTCGATCTCGTCATAGCTCTGGCGCAGGATCGGCACGCCGAGGTCGACGGTGACGGGACCGACCGGGGTCTCCCACTCGAATCCGGTGCCGACCGACAAGCGCAGCGACTCGCTGGTCTCGACCTGGTCGGTCGGGATGTGCGGGTCGGTGGGACCGACGGTGCCGACATCGACGAACAGCAGCGCCTTGACATCGATCTCCTTGGGCAGGCCGGTGGGAAAGGTCAGCTCGGCCGAGCCCGTGCTGTCCCAGATCGCGCCCAGCGGACTGCCGGTGGAGCGGTCGAGCGGCGTGACGCCGAAGTCGCGGAATCCGCGCAGGTCGGAACCCCCGATATAGAAGCGCTGGGCGATGTTGATCTCCTTGCCCTCGTATCCGTACATGTACCCCGCCTTGGCCGAAAGCGAAAGCACGTAGTCGTCGGCCAACTTGAAGTATTGGCCGGCCGAGGCCGTGTAGCGGACGAACTTCTCGGCGCCGCCCAGCCCGGCGAAATCGTTGCCGTATTTCAGATAATAGCCGCTGGTCGGCTCGATCTTGCTGTCGCGCCGGTCATAGGTCAGCAAATGACTGACCTCGGAGAGCACGGTCACGCCCGCCTGATCGACGATGAACTGCGAGGTGCCCGGCTGGATGTCGTGCACGTTGGTCGCGCTCGCCGTGTAGGTGAAGTCGTGGCGCAGATACTCGTTGTAGAACCAGCCCAGGCGGACGTCGGCGCCGGTGGTGCCGGTGTTGTAGCTGAGGAAATTGTTCAGCTCGGTGTTGGTGGCGAAGGTGTCGAAGCCGGCGATCAGATGGCGATCGAGGAAATACGGATCCGTGAAGCCCAGATTCACCCCGGTCTCGCGCTGGGCCAGCGTGCCGTTGATCGAGATATCGTCGCCCGAGCCGAGCACGTTGTGCTCAGCCGCGCCGACGTTGAGCAGCGGGCCGAAGGTGGTGGAGAAGCCGACGCCGAAGGTCAGCTCGCCGGTCGATTTCTCCTGGATCTCGGTCTTGATCACGGTGAGGTCGGACGCGGTGTCGGAGGCGACGTTGGTCACCTTCGCCGTCTTGAAGAAGTTGAGGTCCTTGATGCGCTGCTCGGAGCGGCGCAGCTTGGCCGAATTGAACGCGTCGCCCTCGACCAGGGCGAACTGGCGGCGGATCACCTTGTCCATCGTGCGCACGTTGCCTTGGATGTCGATGCGCTCGACCCACACGCGGCGGCCTTCCTCGATCTCGAAGGTGATGCCGATGATGTGCTTCTCGCCGTTGCGGTCCAGCACCGGCTTGATGTCGACGAAGGCGTAGCCCTTGTTGCCGACCGCGTCGGTCAGCGCCTGGATCGTGTTCTCGATCTCGCCGGCGTCGTACCAGTCGCCCTGGTGGACGGTGACCACCGGGCGCAGCTCGTCGACCTTGAGCTCGGGCAGCGCGCTCTTCACGTCGACCTTGCCGACCTTGTAGCGCACGCCCTCGTCGACGGTGAAGGTGAGGAAGAACCGCTTGCGGTCCGGGGTCAGCTGGGCGACCGCCGAGACCACGCGGAAATCGGCGTAGCCGTGGTTCAGATAGAAGTGGCGCAGCTGCTCGCGGTCGTAGTTGAGCCGGTCCGGATCGTAGGTGTCGTCGGTGCTGAAGAATTTGTACCAGCGCTCCTCGTGCGTCTCGATCGCGTCCTTCAGCTCGTCGTCGCTGAACTTCCGGTTGCCGACGAAATCGATGCGGGTGACGTAGGTGGGCGGGCCCTCGTTGATCTCGAAGATCAGGTCGACGCGGTTCTGCTCCAGCTTGACGATCTTGGGATCGACCGTGGCGGCGAAGCGGCCGTTGCGGCGGTAAAGGTCGAGCAGGCGCTTGACGTCGGACTGCACCTTGGTGCGGTTGAACACGGTGCGCGGCAGCAGCTGGATCTCGGCCTGGAGCTTGTCGCTGTCGACATGCTTGTTGCCCTCGAATGCGACCCGGTTGATGACCGGGTTCTCCACCACCTTCACCACCAGGTCGTCGCCCTCGCGCTGGATGGAGACGTCGGCGAACAGTCCGGTGGAGAACAGGGCCTTGAGCGACTTGTCGATGCGCACCGCGTCGAACGTATCGCCCTCGCTCACCGTCAGATACGAACGGATGGTCTCGACCTCGATGCGCTGGTTGCCCTCGATGCGGATTTGCCGGATCGCGTCGCCCTGCTGCGCGAACGCGCCGGGCAACGCCGCGGCCAGCGCCAAGACGATGCCCAGCCACGCCGCGATCAGCGCGCGGCCCACCATCCGCCCACGTGCCGCCATCAGGAAACGATGCTCTTGATGATGTCCCACACCTTCAGATCGGCCAGGTCGTTGCGGGTCGCCAGCAGCATCAAGGCGAATACCAGAATCAGTCCGAAGCGGAAACCATATTCTTGCGCGCGCGGCCCCAGCGGCCGGCCGCGCAAGGCCTCGATCCCGTAGAACAGCAGGTGGCCGCCGTCGAGGAGGGGCACCGGAAACAGGTTGACCAGGCCGAGATTGATGGAGATCAGCGCCGCGTAGTAGACCACGGTGGCGAAGCCGAGGCGCGCCGCCGCGCCCGCTCCCTTGGCGATGCGCAGCGGCCCGCGCAGCTCGTTGGTGTCGCGCTCGCCGGCGATCATCTGGCCGACCGCGGTCAGCGTCGCGGACACCATCTCGCCGGTGTTGCGCACCGCGGCCCAGACCGCGCCCGCCGGATCGTGGCGCACGATGGTGGTGGCGTCGGCCGGAGCGATCACGCCGAGCACGGGCGCGCGGTAGGTGTTGCCGAGCGCGTCCTTGACCTCGCTCATGCGCGGCCGCGTCAGGATGGAAAGCCGTTGCCCGGCGCGTTCGACCACCAACGTCACCGGATCGCCCACGGTCAGGCGCACGATGCGCTGCAGGTCCTGGAAGCTGGCCACCGTGTCGCCATTGGCCTCGACGATGCGGTCGCCCGCCAGCAGGCCGGCGGCGGCGGCGGCGCTGTCGGGCTGAACCTCGCCGATCACCGCCTGCGTGCGCGGCTCGCCGTACAGGCTGAACATCACCGCCAGGACGAGTATGCCGAACACGAAGTTGGCGAGCGGGCCGGCGACCACCACCGCGGCGCGCTGGTCGAGTCGCTTGCCGAGAAACGCGAGCCGGCGCTCGTCGGGGGTCAGGCGCGCCAGCCGGTCGGCCGCCGAGATGCCCGGCGCGTCGGCGTCGCCGAACATGCGCACATAGCCCCCCAGCGGAAGCAGGCAGATCTTCCAGCGCGTGCCCGATTTCGCGGTGCGGCCGAACAGCTCCGGCCCGAAGCCGATCGAGAAGGTCTCGACCCGCACCCCGTTGGCCCGCGCGACCAGGTAGTGGCCCATCTCGTGGACGAACACCACCACCGTGATCATCGCCAGGAAGACCAGCACATAGTCGCGGAAGCCGAGAAGGAAATCGATCATCCCACCATCCTGCGCGCCACCTTGGCGATGCGGCTCCAGGCGCGGCGGCGCGCCTCGGCATCCCAGGCGAGCACCGAGTCGAGATCCTGCGCCACCGCGCCGGCGGCGTCCGCCAGCGTCTCTTCCACCACGCCCAGAATATCGAGGAAGCCGATCGAGCCGTCGAGGAAGGCCTGCACCGCGACCTCGTTGGCCGCGTTGCAGATCAGCGGCGCGGCGCCGCCCGCGCGCAGCGCCTCGCGGGCGATGCGCAGCGCGGGGAAGCGGTCGGGGTCGGGCGACTCGAACGAGAGCTGGCCGACGGCCGCCAGGTCGAGACGCCGCCCCTCGGTCGGCATCCGCTTGGGCCAGCCCAGCGCGAGCGAGATCGGGGTGCGCATGTCGGGCGTGCCGAGCTGCGCCAGCACCGAGCCGTCGACATACTGGACCATGCTGTGCACCACCGACTGCGGATGCACCAGCACCTCGATGCGTTGCTCGGGCACCGCGAACAGATGAAAGGCCTCGATCACCTCGAGGCCCTTGTTCATCATGGTCGCGGAATCGACCGAAATCTTCGCGCCCATGTCCCATACCGGATGGGCGACCGCCTGCTCGGGCGTGGCATGCGCCATCTGCTCGCGCGCCAGCGTGCGGAACGGACCACCCGAGGCGGTGAGGATGATCTTCTCCACCCGTTCGCGCTGGTCGAAGTCGAACACCTGGAAGATGGCGGAATGCTCGGAATCGACCGGCACCAGGGTGGCGCGGGCGGCCGCCACCTCTTCCATCACGATCGCGCCGGCGCAGACCAGCGTCTCCTTGTTGGCGAAGCCGACGATGGCGCCGCGCCGGATGGCGGCGAGGGTGGGCTGCAATCCGGCCGCGCCGACGATCGCGGCGATCACGCAGTCGGCCGGGCGGGCGGCGGCCTCCAGCACCGCGCGGGCCCCCGCGGTCACCTCGATTCCGGTGCCGGCGAGCTCGGCGGCCAGCGGCGCGTAGGCGCGTTCGTCGGCGACCGCCACCACCCGTGGGCGCAGCCGGCGCGCCTGGGTCGCCAGGCGGCCGACATTGCTGTTGGCGACCAGCGCTTCGACCAGGAATGAGTCGGGCCGGTCGGCGATCAGCTCGACCGTGTTGCAGCCGACCGAGCCGGTCGAACCCAGGATGGTGACGCTGCGGCGGTTTCCGTCTAGCGCCATTGGCCGATGTCTCCGCCGCCAACCAGGCAGACCGCGGCCGCCACCGGCGCGGCCGCCAGCATTCCGTCGAGCCGGTCGAGCAGGCCGCCATGACCGGGAATCAGACGGCTGGTGTCCTTGACGCCGAAATGACGCTTCAGCGCCGACTCGGCCAGGTCGCCGGCCTGCGCCACCAAGGCAAGCAGCGGGCTGATCCAAATTAGCTCGGCGGGCAGATGTGCGAGCGCCGAGGCCGCCCAGCCGACGCCGGCGGCGAGCGCGGCGCCGCCGGCGAGTCCGGCCCAGGTCTTGTTCGGGCTGATGCGCGGCGCGAGCCGGGGT
>JASHSH010000114.1 GCA_030040955.1 Rhodospirillales bacterium | reverse complement strand
TTTTTGGCCTCGAACGCACCGAATTCGCGCATGTCCGGTCCTATCCATCCAGCTTAAGCTAGCTTAATCAACGATACGCGAGATCCCTCAGTCGGTCCAAATATTTTCCACTGGCGTCTTCCTCGGTCGCGTGCGGACGCGAAATCATTTTCGAGATTAGGCAACTGGCTTTCCCATTCGATGCCGCCATACTAGGCGTCGGACCAGCAAGCGCTGTTACTCGCGACTGTTCCTGCATCACGCCTACTGCTTTGAGGCGAGAATGACGATGAAGATCTATAAAGTCGGGGAGGTCGTCGAGAAGCACGTTAGCTTCTGCAAAAATCCAAGATTTCACGCCAACGACCTTGCGGCGATCATCACCAATCTGGAAATGCCCGCCGGTTCACCACCTGCGGAGGCTTGGACATTCGATTTAGAGACTGGTGAAGGATGGGCAAAGCGCACTCTTCGGATTGAAATACCCCCGCTCTTTTCGAAGCCGTCAAACCTTGAGGCCCCATTCTTTTTGACGACGGAGCGTTACTGTATCGTCTATTTTTGCGATCGTCTGTTCATGCCCGAGCGGGTGCCGCTTACGGAGTCCGAGCGCGAGGAAGTCATTCTGCGAGTCAAAAAGGCCGTATACGACGAAGATGCGGAGATATCCGCGCTACGTTCCGCAGTGGCGAATTTGGAGGCGGCAATTCAGATTCGAAGATTGGTGCCGAAGCGAGACCCAATCCCAGAAGATGTAAAATTAATTGTGTGGGCAAGGGATGGCGGCGCATGCGTTCACTGTGGCTCGAAACAGAACCTTCATTTCGATCACATAATTCCTGTTGTCAAAGGTGGTGGTAACTCAGAGGCAAATATCCAAATCTTGTGCGCGGCTTGCAATCTCAAGAAATCGGACAAAATCGCCATTACGTAAGTTGTTTGGTCCTTTGCTTGTTCGCCGCCGCCAAACCGAATGCAGAGCCCGGTACATACAAAGACGCCGCCCCGCGCCTCAGGGCCTTACCTCGACATAGTCGACGACCTTCCTCACCCCGTCGCCGTCGGCGGCGCGGGCGAGCGCTTTCTTCGCCTCCTCGGCCGAGCGCGCGCGGCCCAGCAGATAGACGATGCCGAACGAATCGGCGGCGGTGCGGAAATTCACGTCGGCCACGCCGGCGGTGCCGACCAGCCGCGCCTGCGCCTTCTCCGAGATCACCGTGACCTCGCCCCAGTCGAGCAGATGCGCGCTCCTCTGCTCGGCCGCGTTCATGTAGCGCGCGTGCCAGTAGAGCTTCTTGATTCCGTCGATCTTGCGCACCGCGGCCTCGAACTTGTCGTAGACCGCGCGGTCGTCGAACAGGCCGGTGATCAGCAGGCGCTGCTCGTAGATCTCGGTCGAGGCCTTGACGGTGCCGAGCTTGGCCATCTCGGCGTTCACCTTGACCACGATCTCGTTGTCCTTGGCGATGTCTTCGGCGGAGCGCGCCTCGATGGCGCGGTCGATCAGCGTCTTGGGCGCGGTGAGCACGTCGGTGATGCCGAGCGCGAAGGCGCGCGGCCCGGCCCAGACCGTCGCCGCGAGGATGAGCGCGAACGCGCCGGCCGTGCGCGCGCGCCGCTTCGCGAGGCTGCCCCGCTTCATCGCTCCCTCCCTCGCCGCCGCTCGATCGGCAAGGCTCCCGCGATCGGGGCGCATTGGCAAGGGGCTTGCCCCATCCGCGCGGCCGACCATATCCATATCCTTAAGCGCGGGCCCGGGGCACGCGCGAAGCGGAGCGAATTCCATGTCCGGCGAGCCGAACGGCAAACCACTTCCCACCTTCTACATCCCGCACGGCGGCGGACCCTGCTTCTTCATGGACTGGACCATGGGTCCGCCCGACACCTGGCACAAGATGGGTGCCTGGCTCGGCGGGCTGGGCGCGACGGTGGGTGCCAAGCCGAAGGCGCTGCTGGTCGTCTCCGCGCATTGGGAGGAAGAGGCGTTCACCGCCGGCTCGGCCGCGAATCCGCCGCTGGTCTACGATTATTACGGCTTTCCGCCGCACACCTACCAGCTGCGTTGGGACGCGCCCGGCTCGCCCGCGCTGGCCGAGAAGGTGCGCTCCCTGCTCGACGCGGCCGGGCTGCCCGCGCGCACCGATTCCGAACGCGGCTACGATCATGGCGTGTTCGTGCCGTTCAAGGTGATCTACCCGAACGCCGACATCCCCACCGTTCAGCTTTCGCTGCGCGCGGGTCTCGACCCGACGGAGCATATCGCCGCCGGGCGCGCGCTCGAGCCGCTGCGCCGCGAGGGCGTGCTGATCGTCGGCAGCGGGATGAGCTATCACAACATGCGCGGCTTCGGCCGGGCCACCCAGGATTCCGAAATCTTCGACGCCTGGCTCACCGACGCGGCCACGCAGACGAACGCCGAGGCGCGCAACGACCGGCTGATCCATTGGGAGAGCGCGCCGGCGGCGCGCCGCGTGCATCCGCGCGAGGAGCATCTGCTGCCCCTGATGGTGGCGGCCGGCGCGGCGGGCGCGGATTCGGGCAGCCGCATCTTCACCGATCATGTGATGGCGGTGCAGGTCTCCGGCTACGAATTCGGCGCCGCCGTCTGAACGGCCGGCGCACGGGGGCGAGCGCCTGGACCAGGTCGATTTCATCTCGGGACGCACCCGGCTGTTCGGCATCGTCGGCCATCCGATCGAGCAGGTGCGCTCGCCCGAGATGATTACCGCCGAATTCCACCGCCGCGGCCGCGACGCGATCCTGGTCCCGATCCATGTGCGGCCCGAGGATTTCGCCACCCTAGTCCCGCAGCTCAAGCGGATCGCCAATCTCGACGGGCTGGTCTTCACCATTCCCTACAAGCAGCTCGCCTGCGCGCATGCCGACGCACTCGGGCCCCAGGCGCGGATCGTCGGCGCGATCAATGCCCTCGCCCGCCGCGCCGACGGGCGCTGGGTGGGCGAGATATTCGACGGGATCGGCTGCGTCGAGGCATTCCGCCGCGCCGGCCATTCGCTCCGCGGGCGGGGCGTGATGCTGATCGGCGCCGGGGGCGCGGGCAGCGCGATCGGCGTCGCGGTGGCGCGCGAGCATCCGCGCCGGATGCGCCTGTTCGACATCGAGGCGGCGCGGTCCGAAGCGCTCGGGGCCAAGATCGCGCGAGTCGACCCGGCGATCGAGGTCGAGTGGACAGAGCCGGACCTCGCCGGGATCGACATCCTGATCAACGCCTCGCCGGTCGGCATGCTGGAGGATCCGCGCCTGCCGATCGAGGTCGAGCGCATTCCGCCGGAGATCGTCGTGTTCGACGCGATCGTCAAGCCGGAGCCGACGCGGCTGCTCGAGCTCGCCGCGCGCTGCGGCTGCCCGACGGTGCGCGGCCGCGAGATGATGCATGGGCAGATCGGCAAGGTGGTCGATTTCTTCGCCGGCGAGGAGCCGGCGGGCTGAGCGGCGTCAGCCGCCCACCATCAGGCGCACGATCTCGTCGGGATTGGTCGCCCGCGTCGCGCGCTCGCCGGCGTTGACGCCCCGGTGCAGCACGACGATGCGGTCGCTGATCTCGAAAATGTCGCCGAGATTGTGCGAGATGAAGATCACGCCCACTCCGCCCGCCTTCAGGTTGCGGATCAGCGCCATCACCTTGCGCTGCTCGGGCACGCCGAGCGCGGCGGTGGGCTCGTCCATGATCAGCACGCGCGCCTTCCAGTAGATGGCGCGGCCGATGGCGACCGCCTGGCGCTGGCCGCCGGACAGCGTGCGCACCGGCACGTCGTAGCGGTGGAGCTGGATGTCGAGCACGTCGAGCGAGCGCCGCGCCTCCGCGCGCATGGTGGCGCGGTCGATCACCGGCACGCCGAGCACGCGGCGGTGCGGCTCGCGCCCCAGGAACACGTTGGCGCCGACGTCGAGATTATCGGCCAGCGCCAGGTCCTGGTAGATGGTCTCGATGCCGGCGCGCCGCGCCTCCTGCGGGTTGGCGAAGCGGATCGCGCTGCCTTCGTAGCGCAGCTCGCCCGCGTCGGCCTGGAACACGCCGGACACGATCTTGATCAGCGTGGTCTTGCCGGCGCCGTTGTCGCCGGCCAGCGCCACGACCTCGCCGGGCGCGACCGAGAGCTCCACGCCCTTCAGCGCCTGCACGCCGCCGAAGCGCTTGGAGATTCCCTTGGCCGCCAGCAGCGGAGCGGCGTCACTCATCCTGCCGCCCCCCGCCGAGCCGCTTCTGGGTCTGGTCGACCAGCACCGAGATGATGATCACGATGCCGACCGCGACAAACTGCCAGAACGGCTCGACATCGATGAACACGAGTCCGTACTGGATCACGGCGATGATCAACGCGCCGATCAGGGTGCCGAACACGGTGCCCGAGCCGCCGAACAGGCTCGCGCCGCCGATGACCACGGCGGCGATCGAATCGAGCAGCAGCGGCTCGCCCGCCTGCGCCGCGCCGGCGAGGAAGCGTCCCGTGTAGAGAATCCCGCTCAGTCCGGCGCACAGCGAGGACAGCACGTAGAGCGACACGGTCAGCCGCCGCACATCGATGCCCGCGCGCACCGCCGCCTGGCGGTTGCCGCCGAGCGCGTAGGTGTACTGGCCGAAGCGGGTTTGCGCGAGGAGATAATGAAGTCCGAGCAGGAACGCGACGGTCACGATCACGATGGCCGGAATGCCGCCCACTTCCTGCGTGCCGATGAAGACCAGCGGCGGATTGTTGACCGAGATGGTGGTGCCGCCGGCGAGCAGGAAGGCGGTGCCGCGCGCGACGCCGAACATCCCCAGCGTGCCGATGAAGGGCGGGATGCGCAGCCGCGCGATCAGAAGTCCGTTGATCAGACCGGGCACCGCCGAGGCCGCTAGCGCGACCAGGGTGCCGACCACGAACGCGCCGGCGGGACCGATCTCCGGCTGGGCCGCGTTGATCACATGGGCGGCGACCACCGCGGCGAACCCCATGGTGAAGCCGACCGACAGGTCGATCCCGCCCGAGATGATGACGAAGGTCTGACCCAAGGCGAGCAGCAGCGGCTGCACGGTGAACACGCCGATCGACTGCATATTGAAGCCGTTGAACAGGAAGGTGACGTGCAGCGCGGCGCGCGACCAGATCTCGAAGAAGATCAGCAGAAGGATCAGGAAAAGCCAGGCACGCGCGCTCACCAGCCAGGCGCCGGCCCGCGCGCGCGGAGCCTCGATGGCGAGCGGCGCGCTCATTTCGGGAGGCCGAACGGGACGGAAGGGACCTTCCCCGCGGCGCGGAGAAGGCCCCCGTCCGAACGCCTATTCGGAGTAGATGTACTTGGCGACGTTGGGATCGCCGACATTGTCCTTGGTGATGACCGTGTATCCGGTGCCGATGGAGGCGGGCACCGAGTGGCCGGTGAGATGGGCATAGGCCGCGACCACGCCGAAATAGCCGATCTCCGCCGGATGCTGCGCGATGGTCATGTCGACCAGCCCGCTCTTGATCTGATCGACGATCGAGCCGGGGGCGTCGAAAGCCACCACCCGCACCTTGCCCGCCGCCGGCGAGCCCTTGACGCCGTTGGCCGCGCCGAGCGCCGAGAACAGGTTGGCGCCGAACACGCCAGCGAGGTCGGAGTTGCGCGCGTACATCGACTGGAACTGCGACGCCGCCTTGTTCGCGTCGTCGTCGTTGAACTGGGTCTCCAGCACGGTGATGCCGGGATGCTTCTTCATCTCCAGCTTGAAGCCTTCCTCGCGCTGGTCGGTGGTGGAGACGTTAGGCACCGTGTTCGAGACATAGACCTTGCCCTTGTCGCCGATCGACTTGGCGAGCGCGCGGGCGCCGATCTCGCCGCCCAGGATATTGTCGGAGGCGACATAGGAGATGGGGAAGTCGGCGTCGCCGGCCCCGGTCTGGTAGTGCCCGTCGCCGATGAAGGTGTCGACGGTGATGACGGCGATGCCGGCATCCGTCGCCTTCTTCAAGGGCGCGATCAGCTGCTGCTTGTCGGTTGGCGCGATCAGGATCGCGTCCGGATGCCGCGCGATCACGGCCTCGAGCACCGGCACTTGCAGGGTCACGTTCCATTGCGGCGCGCCCTGGAACAGCAGGTCGACGCCGAGCGCCTTGGCGGCCGCCTCGGCGCCCTTGTGCATGGTGATGTAGAAGGCATCGGTGGTGAGGCCGGGAACCAGCGCGATGGTCAGTTTCTTGTCCTGCGCCTGCGCCGACGTCGCCCCGGCAAGGGCGGCGAAGGTCGCGGCGACGGCGACGGCGGTGAACACTTGTCTCATGGCTTGGCTCTCCTCCTGGAAAGAATTCGGTCTATTGCCCCCGCGGAGCGGACGTCGTTGCGTCCCAGCGCGTCGGTTGGGCGCGCCGATTTGCTCGGCGGCCGCGCTGCTCTCCTCCCCGTTGCAGCCCTCTCGGATTATCACGCCGCGCGCGCGGCTGGCAAGAATTGCCCCGATCCTAGGCGGCGCCGGCGGTCTCGGCGGCGGTTCGCGGCGCGTCCGACCAGCCGATACGGTCGATCGCGCCGCAATGCGGGCAGGCGAGTGTCCAGTCTTGCGCCGCCTCGCCGCAGCGCGCGCAACTCCATCCCGGGTCGGGCGGCGCGGCGGCGGCCTTGTCGAGCCAGCTCCGCGCCGCCTGCTGGTTGCCGAACTCCTCTTCTTCGAGACGGGCCAGGAGGCGGAACGGGCGTTGCGAGGGTCGCGCGGCCGCGGCGGCGAGCAAATGGCGCCGCGCCTCGCCCCAGAGTTTCGCCTCAAGCGCCGCTTCGCCGAGCGCGAGATGGGTTTCGGGATGCTCGGCATTGCCGGTGGTGAGCTTCTCCAGGCGGCGAAGACGGGCGAGCGCATCTTCGTCGGGCGCGATTGCCCGCGCGGCCGTGGCGATCGCGGGCAGCGGCCGGCGCGTCCAGGCGGCGGCGAGCGCTCGCGCGGCGCGATCCTTCCGCCCGGCGTCGGCGAGCAGGCCGGCGAGCATGAT
>JASHSH010000113.1 GCA_030040955.1 Rhodospirillales bacterium | reverse complement strand
CGGCCGGACATGCGGCTTGCGCGTTGCGAGCTCGGTCAGAACGGCGCGCGTATCGTCGGTACTTCCATCGTCGACCGGCACGACCTCGAACTCGGGGATTTCGGCCCCGCGCGCGGCGTTCTCGATCTCCGCGATGGTGCCGGCGACGTTGCCTGCCTCGTTGTAGCAGGGCACGACGAATGTCAGTCTCGGCCGATTTTCCGCAATAACGACCATCCGCTCCCTCGACTGCGACCGAGACCCTGACCCCCGGAGACGGCCGCCGGCGAGTGTGCTTGGCGCGCCGAACAAGTGTCAATAAACAATTGGCCCGGCTTGCGTTTTGGCTGAATCCGCGTCCTGCCGGCCAGGGACGGCGTGGCGCCAGGACCGCCTCCCGCCGTCACGGCGACGGACGCGCCTTGGGCAGGAAATTCACTTCGTACCAGATGCTGCACAGCGATTTGAGCACCCGCAGGACGTTCCGCAGCCGAAACGCGCTGGTGGCCTTCTGCGGGCTTTCCTTGAGCTCGATGCCGACCGTCTCATAGCTCGCGCCCTGCCGAATCAGCTTCACCAAAGCCTCCGCCTGGAATGCGAAACTGTCGGTGCGGATTTCGATCGTGCGGAGCAGCGCCGTCCGATGCAGCACGATTCCGTTGTAGTAGGGAACGCGGAGGCCGAACAGTGCATTGACCAGCATGGTGAAGCCGCGCGAGAGCGCCCGCCGCCGCCAGGGCCGGGTCTCGGGATTGACGGTGAAGGGTATGACGATGTCGGCCGTGCCTAATTTGCCCAACACACCGGCGATCGATCGGCTGGGAAAGCAATTGTCTCCCGGAACGATGATCACATATTCGCCGGAGGCGCGACGAACGCCCTCCTTGTAGGCTCCACCAAAGCCCAGATTGCGCGCATTGCGCACCAGTTTGACGAAAGACTGGGTCTTGGCGCGCTTGGCGACGAGGGCGGGGCTTTCGTCTTTGCTGCAATCGTCGATCACCAGGATTTCGAACGCTGCGATTTTCGATTCGGCCGCGGCGGCGGCGACTTGATCGATCGTGTCCAGTATGAACGGCGCCTCGTTGTAGCAGGGGACGACGACCGTCAGCTTCGGACGGTCATCCAGAGCACCATCCATTGCAACCCCCAAGCCCGGGCAAAGCCTCACGATTACTTTCACCTGCGTTCGCGAGTGTGCTTCCCGCCTCAAACGAGTGTCAATAAGCAATTGGCACGGCTGGCATTTTCGGCGCAGGGCGGCGGCGGACGGAGACGCGCGGCTATGCCGTCCGCCATCCTGTTGCTACAGTGCCGCCCCGTGATGTCCAGATGCCTGCCCGCTCGTTTCCAGTGATCGACCCGCTCCTACAGACCGCCGCGCCGCCCGTCGCGCGGAACGCTGCATGAGCGGCACCTTCCGCAAGATGCTCGACGTCGTCGATCGGCGCACCAAACTGCGGGCCGCCGGGGTCGCGCTGGTGGTCGCCGTAACCTCGGTGTTGGAAGGCCTGGGCCTCGGGGTGCTGCTGGTCGCGGTGCAGGCGACGCTCGAACCCTCGCGGCTCGCGCAATTCGCGCTCTACCGCTGGCTCGACGGATACCTCCACTTCGGCGATTCCGGCCGCCGGGCCGTGTTCTTCTTCTCGGCCGTGATTCTCTTCTACCTGCTCAAGAACCTGATCGCGGTGGCCGTGAACTACCTCTCGCTCGACGTGCTGTGGCGCGAGCGCGACAACATGGCCAAGCGCCTGTTCGAATCGATCCTGGCGCGCGAATACGTCGACTTCGTCGGCCTGTCCTCGGCCGAGGTGATCGCCGTCATGCGGGCGGTCGAGCGGGTCGTCCAGCACGTATTGACGCCCTACATTCGCATCGCCGGAAGCATCGTCGTCATCGTCTCGCTGATCGGCACGATGTTCGTCCTCCAGCCGGTTCTGACCTTCGGCGTGCTCGCCCTGGCCGCGGCCGGCGTGGCGTTCGTCGCGCTGACCAGGACGAGACTCAAGCGTTACGGCGCCGACTACGAGGAGATCGACCGAAGTCTGCTGACGCTGTACGGCGCCGCGCACGGCGCCATCCGCGAGATCAAGCTCTACGACGTCGCCGACTATTTCGTCGATGCCGTCGACCGCGAGACCCGGCGCGGCTCGGGCATCCAGAAGATGTTCTATTTCGTGCCCGACCTGCCGCGCTATTTCCTCGAAGTCGTCTTGATCACGGCGATTTCCGGCAGCCTGATCCTGCTCGCGCTGATGGGGCGGGACGTGATCGCGCTGATCCCGTTCCTCACCGCCCTGGTGGCCGCGGCCAGCCGACTGATTCCGGCGGTGAATCAGACCATCTACATGTTCAATATCCTGGCCTACGGCGATCGCGCGCTGGGCGACGTGCAAGGTTTCATCGCCCGCGCCCGACAGGGCGGCAACGCGCGTCTCGAGGTCGGCGAGACCGGGCCGCGTCCGGCCCCGCTGCCGTTCCAGTCCGGCCTGGTCCTGCGCGATGCCAGCTTCCGTTATCCCGGCCGCGACGAGGACCAGATCGCCAATGTATCGCTCGACATCCGGCCGGGCGAATCGATCGGCCTGGTCGGCCCCACCGGCAGCGGCAAGACCACGCTCGGCAACCTGCTCCTCGGCCTGCTCCTGCCCCGCGAGGGAGTCTTCGCGATCGATGGTTTGGCGGTGGTGGACAATGTGAAGCGCTGGCGCCGCTCCGTCGCTTTCGTGCCGCAGGACGTGTTCATCACCGATGACACGTTGCGCAGCAATATCGCGCTCGGCACGCAGGCGGAGGAAATCGACCGCGAGCGGCTCGACCGCGCGATCGACCTGTCCCGCCTCGGCGACGTGGTCGCGCGGCTGCCGCGCGGGCTGGATACCCGCGTCGGCGAGCGCGGCGCCGCGCTGTCGGGGGGGCAGCGGCAGCGTATCGGCATCGCGCGCGCGATCTATTACGGCCGCGCCTTCATGGTGTTGGACGAGGCGACTTCGGCACTCGACACGGCGACCGAGCGCGAGATCATGGACGCGCTCGATTCGCTGCACCGGCAGGTCACCACCGTCATCATCGCCCATCGGCTGAGCACGGTGCGTGGTTGCGACCGGCTCTACTATCTGGATCGCGGGCGCATCGTCGCGTCCGGCACCTATGACGAGTTGCTGGGTGCCTCGCCGGGTTTCCGCAAGCTGGTCGCCGCCGCGTCCTAGGTTTCCTTGACGCTTGAACGGGAGGGCATAACGGCTTAAACGGGGCCGGGATTTTCGCGAGCTCGGCTGGGTTTGGGTGGGGTCGGCGCACGATGCAGCGGTTCAAGCGGATACTAGTCACCGGGGGTGCCGGCTATGTCGGCCATGTGCTCGTGCCGCAGCTTCTCGCGCATGGATACGCGGTGGTCGTGTACGACACGCTCTGGTTCGGCGCGCGCTTCGCGCCGCATCCATGGCTGGAGATCGTCAAGGGCGACATCCGCGACACCGGCCTGCTGGCAGAGGCGGCCCGCGGATGCGACGCGGTCATTCATCTCGCCTGCATCTCGAACGATACCTCGTTCGCGCTCGACGAGCGGCTGAGCACCTCGATCAATCGCGACGCCTTCGCACCGATGCTGCGCGTATTCCGCGATGCCGGCGTCCGACGGCTCATCAACGCTTCCACCAGCTCGGTCTACGGCGTCTCGGAATCCCCGGACGTATTCGAGGACCATCCCAAAATCCCGATCACGCTCTACAACCGCTACAAATGGGAATGCGAGGAGCAGCTCCAGGCATTCAACGATCCAGGCTTCGCCTGGGTGACCATCCGCCCGGCCACGGTGTGCGGCTACTCGCCGCGTTGCCGCCTCGATCTGTCGGTCAACATCCTGACCAACCATGCCGTCAACAAGGGACGCATCACGGTGTTCGGTGGCGCGCAGAAACGCCCGAACCTGCACATTCTCGACATGGTCGACGCATATAAGATGCTGTTGGAACTGCCGGACGAGCGGATCGATCGCCGCACCTACAATTGCGGGTTTCAGAACCTTTCCATCCTGCGCATCGCCGAGATCGTGAAGAGCGTCGTTGAGGAGCAGGACAAGGACCGTGCGCCGATCGCCATCGACGTGGCGCCCTCCGACGACCCGCGCAGCTATCAGATCAATTCCGACAAGATCCGGGCCGAGCTCGGCTTCGCGCCGCGCTTCAGCGTCGAGGATGCGGTGCGCGACCTGGTCAAGGCCTTCGCGCAGGGCCTGCTGCCGGATTCGTTCGACGACGCGAACTACTTCAACGTCAAGAAGCTTAAGCTGATCAACGCGACCTGAACCCGCAATGGCGCGCCCGCCCATCGCCATCGTCACCGGCGGCGCCGGCTTCATCGGCAGCCACATGGTGGATCTGTGCCTCGCCCGCGGCATGTCAGTGCGGGTGATCGACAATCTCTCGGGCGGCCGGCGCGCCAATCTCGAGCATCATCGGGGCGAAGCTCGCTTGACGCTCGCCGAGCGCGACATTCGCGGCTTCGAGCCGGGCGATCCGCTGTTCGCCGACGCCGACTGCGTCTTCCATTTCGGCGGCATCGGCGATCTGGTGCCCTCGATCGAAAATCCGTTCGAATACGCCTCCGTCAACGCGCTCGGCACCATGCGCATGCTGGAATGCGCGCGCGCCGCCGGCGCCTCCTTGCGCAAGTTCGTCTATGCCGCCTCTTCGTCCTGTTACGGCCTCGCCGAGGTGCCGACCCGCGAAGACCACCCGATCCGTCCCGAGCACCCGTATGCGTTCAGCAAGAATGTCGGCGAACAGGCCTGCCTCCACTGGCACAAGGTGTACGGGCTGCCGGTCAACTCGATCCGCATCTTCAACGCCTACGGCACCCGCTCGCGCACCTCGGGCGTGTATGGCGCGGTGTTCGGCGTGTTCCTCCGGCAGAAACTTGCGGGCGCGCCGTTCACCGTGGTGGGGGATGGGACGCAGCGGCGCGACTTCCTCTACGTGACCGATGTCGCGCGGGCGTTCCTCGCGGCCGCGGAGACGCCGCTGGTCGGCCGGGTCTGGAATGTGGGCGCGGGCAATCCGCAATCGGTCAATCGTCTAGTCGAGCTGCTCGGCGGGCCCGTCGTCTACATCCCAAAACGGCCGGGCGAGCCCGACTGCACCTGGGCCGATATTTCGCGCATCCAGGCCGATCTCGGCTGGGCGCCCGAGGTGAGCTTCGAGCAAGGCGTCGCCAAGGTGCTCGCCAACATAGAATATTGGCGCGACGCCCCGCTTTGGGACCCGGCCAGCATCGCCACCTCGACCAAGGCGTGGTTCGAGCATCTTGGCAGGCCGCGGGCCGAAAGCGGCGACAAGTTGCCGCGATGAGGACGGATCGGGCGGATCGGTTGGCAGGTCGCGTGCGCGCGGAGTATTCTCCGCCGTCGCAATGGTGGGGCATGGGGGCGTAGGTCTGGTGGCGAACGATTTCGGCAATCCGGGCGGCGGTTCGGCGGCCCGATCGAAGATCCGGCGGCTCGACGAACTCGCCGCTTTGGCGGACCAGGCGCGGCGCGAGGGCCGCGGCGTGGTCCTCGCGCATGGGGTGTTCGACCTGCTCCATCTCGGGCATGTCCGCTACCTGGAGGCCGCCCGGCGCCTGGGCGACATGCTGGTCGTCACGGTGACCGCCGACCCGTTCGTCAACAAGGGACCCTCGCGCCCGGTCTTCACCGAGCAACTCCGCGCAGAGATGCTGGGCGCGCTGGGCTGCGTCGATTGGGTCGCGGTAAATCATGCGCCGACGGCGGTGAACGTGATCGAGCTGCTGCGACCCGACGTCTACGTGAAGGGCGTCGAATACAAGAATGTCGAGAACGATCTGACCGGCAAGATCGTCGAGGAGCAGGAGGCGGTGGCGCGGCACGGCGGCCGCATCGAATTCATCGACGATATCACCTTCAGCTCGTCCTCGCTGATCAACCAGCACATGGCGATCGGCGACCCGAAGGCGCGCGTCTATCTCGACGAGCTGCGCCAGCGCGGAATAGGCGATTCGATCTCGGCCATGTTCGACCGGCTCGCCGACATGCGCGTGCTCGTGGTCGGCGAGACCATCATCGACGAGTACCACTATGTCGCGCCGCTCGGGAAACCGCCGAAGGAGTTCGTTCTCGCCACGCTATATCGCGCGCACGAGGTATTCGCGGGCGGCGTGATCGCCGCCGCCAACCACGTCGCCAGCTTCTGCAAGGAGGTCGAGGTCCTGACCTGCTTCGGCGACCAAGATCATTACGCGTCCGTGGCGCAGGCCGCGCTCAAGCCGAACGTGAAGCTATGGTCGGTGCATCGCTCCGACGCGCCGACCATCCGCAAGCTGCGCTATGTCGACGACGTGTTCATGCGCAAGCTGTTCGAAATCTACTATATGAACGACAAGCCGCTGCCGGACGTGCTGGAGGACAGCTTCGAGGAGGAGATCGTCAACCGCGCCGGCGAGTTCGACGTGGTCATCGTCACCGATTTCGGCCATGGGCTGCTGTCTCCGCGGCTGCGCCGCGCGCTGATCGACAACAGCCGTTACCTGGCGGTGAACACGCAGAGCAACTCGGCCAACCACGGTTACAACCTGATCCAGAAATATTCGCGCGCCGACTATGTGTGCATCGACGCGCCGGAAGCGCGGCTGGCCGTCGCCGACAAGGATGCCGAGATCGCCAGCGTCGCCGGACAGCTGCTGCCGCATCGCATGGGCTGCGGCCGGCTCATCGTCACCCAGGGCCGCTCCGGTTGCGTGACCTATGACCAGGAGGAGGGCATCCGGCAGGTGCCCGCCTTCTCCACCCGCATCGTCGACACCATGGGCGCAGGCGACGCGTTCCTGGCGGTGACCGCTCCGCTCGCCTCGGTCGCCGAAAGCATGGAGATCGTGGGATTCATCGGCAACGTCGTCGGCGCGATCAAGGTCGGCATCGTCGGGCACCGGCAATCCGTGGATAAAGTGGATGTGCTTCGCCATATTCGCACGCTGCTCAAATAGCGCGACTTGGATGGGCGAGGGCGCGGGCGCGACGCAATGACGAGATCCGAGTCCGCCCTCCGCGCGGCGGCCGCGACCGGCGCCGACCTGCCGGTGCGCCTGTTCCGCGCCATGCTGCGCATCCGCATGGTCGAGGAGGAGATCGCCGCCCGCTACAGCCAGGAGAAGATGCGCTGTCCGGTGCATCTCTCCATCGGTCAGGAGGCGGTGCCCGTCGGCCTGTCCGCGCTGCTCGGACCCGCCGACCAGGCGGTGTCGACCCATCGCTGCCACGCGCACTATTTGGCCAAGGGCGGCGATCTCAAGGCGATGCTCTGCGAGATCATGGGCCGCGAGCCGGGTTGCTGCGGCGGACGCGGCGGGTCGATGCACTTGTTCGACCGCGAGGTCGGCATGCTGCTCAGCCTGCCGATCGTGGCCGCCTCGATCCCGGTCGGCGTCGGCGCCGCCTTGGCGATGAAGCAACGTGGCCAGCGATCCGTCGCTATCATCTATCTCGGCGACGCCTCGGTCGAGGAGGGCGCGTTCCACGAGAGCGCCAACTTCGCCTCCTTGCACAAGCTGCCCGCCATCTTCGTCTGCGAGAACAACCTCTACTCGGTCTATACGCCGCTCGACGAACGCCAGCCGCGCCGGCCGATCTCGGAGCTGGCGCGCGCGCACGGCATGCCGGCGACGGAAGTCGACGGCAACGACGCCATCGCAGTCCACAACGCGGCCCGGCCGCTGCTGGAACGGGCGCGCGAGGGCGAAGGACCCGGGTTCCTGTTGGCGGAGACCTATCGCTGGCGCGAGCATTGCGGGCCGAACTACGACAATGCGCTCGGCTATCGAACCGAGGCCGAATTCGAGTCCTGGAAGGCGCGCGACCCGGTGCGCCTGCTCGGGGAGCGATTGGCGAAGGACGGCATGCTCGCCGCGAGTCGCAGGCGGGCGATGGAGGCTGAGATCGCCGCCGAGATCGCGGACGCCTTCGCCTTCGCCGAAGCCGCGCCCTTCCCCCGGCCCGACAGCATCGCGAGCCAGCTCTATGCAGACTGAGCGCGTCATCACCGCCGCCCAGGCGGTACGCGAGGCGCTGGCGGAGGCGCTGGCCGATCGCCCCGAGGTATATCTGCTCGGCGAGGGCGTGGCCGATCCGGGGGGCATTTTCGGCACCACCAAGGATCTGGTGAACGAATTCGGACCCACCCGCGTGGTCGAGATGCCGGTCTCGGAAAACGGCCTCACCGGCATCGCCATCGGCTCCGCGCTGATGGGACAGCGGCCGGTGATGACCCATCAGCGCGTCGATTTCGCGCTGCTCTGTCTCGAGCAGCTATTCAACACCGCCGCGAAGAGTCACTACGTCACCGGCGGCAAGCACCGCGTTCCCCTGACCGTGCGCATGGTGATCGGCCGCGGCTGGGGGCAGGGACCGCAGCACTCGCAAAGCCTCGAGGCGCTGTTCGCCTATATTCCGGGGCTGAAGGTGGTGATGCCGTCCACGCCTTACGAATTCAAGGGCATGCTGCATGCCGCCATCGACGACGACAATCCCGTCATCATCCTGGAGCACCGCTGGCTGCACTATGTGACCGGACCGGTGCCGGCGGGGCGCTATACCGTGGCGCTCGACGGGCCCAAGACCGTGCGCCAGGGCGGCCGGGCGACCGTGGTCGCCACCTCCTACATGGTGCTGGAAGCGCTGCGCGCGGCGAAGGCGCTCGACGCGGTCGGATGTCCGATCGACGTGATCGATCTGCGGGTGCTGCGGCCTCTCGGGCTCGACGCGGTGGTCGAATCGGTGGCCAAGACCGGGCGCCTCGTGGTTTGCGACACCGGCTGGCGCCAGTTCGGCATCGGCGCCGAGGTGGTTGCCGCGATCACCGAACGGGCATTCGATGCGCTGAAGCGTCCGCCCGCGCGAATCGGTCTGCCTGACCACCCCACGCCCAGCAGCCTGGCGCTGGCCGAGGTCTACTACCCCGGTTCGGCCGAGATCGTGGCCGCGGTGGGCGCGCTCTGCGACCTGTCCGCGGCC
>JASHSH010000112.1 GCA_030040955.1 Rhodospirillales bacterium | reverse complement strand
ATCGGCGAGTCCGCGGGGTTCACCTTCTGGATGAATGGCGGCGCCGGCAGGTTGCGCGGCAGCTGGCCGGTCGCCGCCTCGATCGCGGAGTTGATGTCTTGCGCCGCCGAGTCGATGTTGCGGTTGAGCTCGAACTGGACCGTGATCAGCGTGATGCCCTGCATGCTTTGCGAGGTCATCTGGGCGACGCCGGGAATCTGCGCGAACTGGGTCTCCAGCGGTTGCGCCACGCTCGAGGCCATCACCTCCGGGCTGGCGCCGGGATAGCGGCAGGTGAGCTGGATGGTCGGGAAGTCGATCTCGGGCAGCGGTCCCACCGGGATCAGCGGATAGGCCGCCGCGCCGGCGAGGAATATGCCCGCCATGATCAACGAGGTGGCGATCGGACGCCGGATGAAGGGTTCGGAAATGCTCATGGCGTCACTGTTTGTCCGACGCGTTGGCGGCGATCGGCGGGCGTATCTGGACGTTGGATCCAGGCTGCAGGCGATACGCACCGCCGGTCACGACCCGGTCGCCGTCCTTCAGCCCGTCGTCGATCACCGCGATCGGCCCGCTGTCGTCCGCGAGCTTCAGCTTGCGCACCTCGACCGTATTGTCGGACTTCACGACATAGGCGTAGAGGCCATTGGCGCCGCGCTGCACGGCCGCGGTAGGCGCGGTCAGCGCATCGGCGCGGGTTCCGAGCTGGATGCGCGCATTGACGAAGGCGCCGGGCCACAGCTTGTTCTGCGGGTTCGGCATGCTCGCCTTCAGGCGAATGGTGCCGGTGGTCTGGTCGATCTGATTGTCGACCAGCATGAGCGAGCCGACATCGAGCGGCGTGGTGCCGTCGGAGGCGAAGGCGGTGACCGAAACCGGGCCCTTGGCCAGCGCCGCCGACACCGGCGACAGATCGTCCTCCGGCAGAGTGAAAATGAGCGAGATCGGCTGCAGCTGCGTGATGACCACGATCGGATTGGCGCTGGCTGCATGCATCACGTTGCCGATGTCGATCTGGCGGATGCCGAGGCGTCCGCCGATCGGGGCGGCGATGCGCGTGTAGTCGAGCTGCGTGCGCGCCATGTCGATGGCGGCCTGATCGCCGCGCACCTGCGCCTCGAGCTGATCGACCAGCGAGCGGGTAGTGTCCAGCGTCTGCTTGCTGGTGTAGTTCTGCGCCGACAGGGTCTGGTAGCGTTCGAGATCGCGCCGCGAGTTGGCCAGCTGCGCCTCGTCCTGCGCCTTCTTCGCCACCGCCTGGTCGTAAGCCGCCTGGTACGGGCGCGGATCGATCACCGCGAGCAGGTCGCCGGCCCTCACGTCCTGGCCCTCGGTGAAGGCGATCTTCACGATCTCGCCGTCGACCCGCGAAGTCACCGTCACCGTGTTGAACGCCTGCACCGTGCCGAGACCGGTGAGGTAGATGGGCATGTCGGCGCGGGCCACCGTGGCGACGTCGACCGGAATCGGCGGCGGCGGTCCCGCCACCGGCTTGGCGCGGGCGGATTCGTTGGTCGTGTAGCGCCAGGCGATGAAGGCGGCTATCGCCAAAATGCCGACGAACAGCAGGATGCGCGAAGGTCTCATGCCTGTTGCCAGCCTCCGCCCAGCGCCTTGAACAATCCGACTACCGCCTGCAATCGCGCCAGCCGCGCCACCACCAGCGAATCCTGCGCGGTGAACAGCGCATTCTCGGTGTTGAGCACGGTAAGCAGGTTGATCACGCCCGCGTTCAGCTGGGCGATCGAGATGTCGTAGGCGGTGCGCGCCTTGCGCACGGCGGCGACCTGGCGGGCGACCTGCTGCGAGCTCTGCTCGGTGGCGGCGAGCGAATCCTCGACGTCGCCGAAGGCCGAGATCACGGCCTTGCGGTAGTCGCTGAGCAGCTCGTCGTAGCGGGCCCGGGAAAATTCGAGCTGCCCTTGCAACGTGCCCGGATCGAACACCGACTGCGTCACGCCGGCGCCGACCGAGTAGAACGGACCGGTGATGCCGAACAACGAAGGCAGCGACGCATTGGCCACGCCGCCCTGGCCGGTCAGCTGCACGCTCGGAAAGAACGCCGCGCGGGCGACGCCGATATTGGCATTCGCCGCGATCAGCTGCGCCTCGGCCTCGGCCACGTCCGGCCGGCGCGCCAATAGCTGGCTCGGCAGGCCCGGCGCGACCGCGGGCTGCGTGAGCGCGGTGAGCCGGCCGCTGGTCACGTCGAGTTCCTGCGGCGGCTTGCCGATCAGGATGGCGAGCGCGTCGATATTCTGGCGCAGATCCTCGCGCAACGGCGGCAACTGCGCCTCGAGCGTGGCGAGCGTGGTGGCCTGCTGCGCGACATCGAGCGCGGTCGCCGTGCCCACCTGCTCCTCGGTCTGCAGCGCTTTCAGCACCGCGGCCGCGTCGGAAATGTTCGCGCGCGCCACCGCGATCCGGTCGCGATCGGCGAGGATGGCGAAATAGGTATTGGCCACGCCAGAGACGATCGTCAGCGCCACGGTGTCGCGGTCGTAACGGCTGGCGCGCGCGGACGCCTCCGCCGACGCCGCGGCCGCGTGATTCTTACCCCAGAAGTCGATCTCGTAGCTGGCGTTGAGCGAGAGCGACGAAGCCGTCGCCGGCGGCGACTTGATAATTCCCCCGGGCGAGGGCTGCGGCCCCGCCTCCTCGCGGGCCATGCTCGCGCCGGCGCCCACGGTCGGCAGCAGCGCCGCCCCGGCGATGCGCAACTCGGCATCCGCCTCGCGCACCCGGGCGATGGCCGCGGCAAGGTCGTAGTTGGCGCGCTCCGCCTCGGCCTCGAACTCGTCCAGCTGGGGCGAGCGGAATCCGCGCCACCATTCCGAGCTCGGCCAGGCGACCGTCTGCGCGTTCGTCCCGCTGCTCCATTTGTCGGCGGCCGGGACGGTCGGGCGGGTGTAGGACGGTACCAGGTCGCATGCGCTCGCCAGCGCGGCGACCGCCATCGCCAGAACCGCCGTCCGCGACCTCCCACGGCCGCCACACACGCGGTCCGTCGAACCATGCATCGCACGCAACCCGCTCGGTAACAAAGTGTAACAGCCTGAAACAAAAGAGAAATTCGACGCGCGCGATCTTAGTTGCTGCGCTGCGGAATGTCGAGACCGGTTAAAAATCCAATTTCGCTGCGTTTTTGGCGACGGCCCCCGCCCCGCGCGCCCAATTCTATGCGCAGTCGGTCGTCAACGCCACAGGGGCAGCGCGGTCGAATATTTCACCTGCTTCAATGCAAAGGACGAACGGATCGAGGCAACGCCCGGCACCTGGGTCAGGTGGTCGAGCAGGAACCGTTCATAGGCGCCGAGATCGGCGCAGACGACGCGCAGCAGATAATCGGCATCGCCGGTCATCAAATAACATTCCATCACCTCGGGCCTGGTGAGAACGGCGGCCTCGAACCGGCGCAGCGCCGCCTCGACCTGCCGCTCGAGCGAGACGTTGACGAAAACGCTGACCGGCAAGCCCACCGCGGCCGGATCGACGAGCGTGACATGCTTGCGGATCGCGCCACGCTCCTCGAGCGCGCGCACCCGGCGCAGGCAAGGCGAGGGGCTCAAACCCACCGCGTCGGCCAGCTCGACATTGGGAAGGCGGGCGTCTTCCTGAAGCCTGGCGAGGATTCGGCGGTCGATGTCGTCGAGGCTCGACTGGCGCAATTCTTGATCGGCTGATGGCGCTTTCACGCAATAACATCCCAATAATTCTGCCGTTCGCGCCCATTTTCGCAATGTTGGGCCTCGCGGCCAAGTGTATAGTTGGCCGATGGCCAAATCCGCCGCGCTAACAGCCACCCGCACCCAGCAAGAAGGCTCGGACCGGCTCGCCTGCCTCGCCGCGCTCGAGCGGCAGGCGCTGTGGCTCGCCACCTGGACCATCCACCACGCGAATCACGTCCGCCCCAACCGTGACGGGCTCAAGGTGGGCGGACATCAGGCGAGCTGCGCCTCGGCGGTGACCTTGCTCGCCGCCCTATTCGGCCACGCGCTGCGCGCCGAGGACCGGATCGCGGTGAAGCCCCATGCCGCGCCGGTATTCCACGCGCTGATGTATCTCATGGGGGCGCAGAGCCGCGAGGCGCTGGAGCGGTTCCGCGCCTATGGCGGCGCGCAATCCTATCCCTCGCGCACCAAGGACTCGCCCCCGGTCGACTTCTCCACCGGCTCGGTGGGCCTGGGCGTCGGCGTCACGCTGTTCGCCAGCCTGGTGCAGGACTACCTGCGGGCGCACGGGCTGATGGGCGCGCGCGAGGGCCGCATGGTCGCGCTGATCGGCGATGCCGAGCTCGACGAGGGCAACGTATTCGAGGCCCTGCTCGAAGGCTGGAAGCATGACGCGCGGAACCTCTGGTGGATCATCGACTACAACCGCCAGAGCCTGGACGGAGTCGTCACCGATCAGCTGTTCCAGAAGATCCATTCCTTCTTCGGCACCGTCGGCTGGCGGGTGGTGATGCTGAAATACGGCAAACTGCTCGAGGCCGCTTTCGCCCGTCCGGGCGGCGAAACGCTGCGCTGGTGGATCGACGAGTGCCCGAACGATCTCTATTCGGCGCTCACCTTCGAGGGCGGTGCCGGCTTCCGCCGCGAGCTCGATTCCGCGCTCGGCAGCGAGCCGGGCATCCGCCGCCTGCTCGCCACGCACGACGATGCCGCTCTGCATCGGCTGATGACCAATCTCGGCGGTCACGACATGGAATCGATCGTCGAGGCGTTCGACGAGGCGTCGCGCGGCGACGCGCCGACCTGCTTCGTCGCCTACACGATCAAGGGCTGGAGCCTGCCCTTCGCCGGCCACAAGGACAATCATGCCGGCCTCATGAACCCCGCGCAGATGGATGCATTCCGCGCCGCCCAGGGGATCGTGCCCGGCACGGAATGGGACCGGTTCGCCGGACTCGACGTGAGCGCGGCCGAGCGGCTGCGCCATTTCCTAGCGGCGGTGCCCTTCGCCGAGCGCCTGCGCGCGGCGGAACCCGAGCCGCCGGCGCTGCCGGTTCCGGCCCTCGTCATCCCGCCGGCGGAGACGATGTCGACACAGGAAGCATTCGGCCGCGCGATGATCGAGCTCGCCAGGGGCGGCGGTCCGCTCGCCGAGCGGCTGGTTACCACCTCGCCCGACGTGACGGTGTCGACCAATCTCGGCGGCTGGGTGAACCAGGTGGGCATCTTCGCCCGCGCGCCGCATGCCGACGTGTTCCGCGAGCGCAAGCTGGCCACCGCGCTGAAATGGGTGAGCTCCCCACAGGGCCGGCATATCGAGCTGGGCATCGCCGAGAACAATCTATTCCTCGCGCTCGCCGCGCTAGGCCTGGCCGGACCGCTGTTCGGCGCGCGACTGCTGCCGGTGGGAACCGTGTACGACCCGTTCATCGCGCGCGGGTTGGACGCGCTCAACTATGCCTGCTACTCGGGAGCGCGCTTCCTCCTGGTCGGCACGCCGTCGGGCCTCACGCTGGCGCCGGAGGGAGGCGCGCACCAGTCGGTGACCACCCCGCTGATCGGCATGGGTCAGCCCGGACTCACCATGTTCGAGCCGGCCTATGCCGACGAGCTGGCGGCGATCCTGCGCTGGTCGCTCGATCATTTGCAGCGGCCCGATGGCGGTTCGGTCTATCTGCGCCTGTCGACGCGGCCGCTCGAGCAGCCCCGGCGCAACCTCGACGCGGAAGCGGTCGCCGCGGGAGCGTATTGGATTCGCGCGCCCGGCGAGATGTCCGACTTGGCCGTCGTCGTCACCGGCGCGCTCGCGCCCGAGGCGATGGAGGCGGTGCGCCGCCTCGGCGAACGTCATCCGCGGGTGGGCCTGCTGCTGGTCACCGCCGCGGGGCGCCTGCACGAGGATTGGCGGGCGCATCCGGGCGCGGCGCATATCGACCGGCTGCTCGCGCCCCTGGCGCGCGACGCGGCGCTGGTGGGCGCGATCGACGGCCATCCGGCGACGCTCTCCTGGATCGGCGCGGTGCGCGGCCAGCGGATTGCTCCGCTCGGCGTCGCCGGCTTCGGCCAGTCGGGCGACATACCCGACCTCTACGCGGCCTACCGGCTGAACGCCGATTCCATCGTCGCCGCGGCCGAGGCCGCGCTCGTCCGCCGCGCTCGCTGATTCCGGCCGCCGGCGCCGGCCGACGCGTTCGCCCATCGGCTTGATTCCGTACCCCGGCCGGGATACTGGCTTGGTCCGGCGCCGCGTCGGCGCCGACCGGTGCGAGCTGCGACACAAGTCCGATGGCCAACCCCCACCGCTCGTCCGAATTCCAGCGCAAGCTGGATCGCCGCCTCGGCATTCCCTTGGTCGCGCTGGTTGGAATGCTGCGCCGCCGCCACGACCTGCCGCCGTCGCCGCGCCGCATCGGACTGGTCCAGCCGACCGCGATCGGCGACCTGATCCTCGATAGCGGTCTGCTGCTCCATCTGCGCCGGACCCATCCGGCCAGCGAGCTGCACCTGTTCGTCGGCCGCGCGAATTTTCCCGCGGTCGAACTGCTGCCCGTCGCCGTCGCCGCGCATGTCGGCGATTTCAAGAACATCGTCGCGACCGCGCACGCCTATCGCGCCGCCCGACTCGACGTGCTGATCGATCTTTCGCCCTGGTCGCGGGTCACCGCGCTGAGCGCCGCGCTGTCCGGGGCGTGCACGGTCGGATTTGCGCCGGAAGGAGAGGGCCGCGCGCCCGCCTTCGACATCCCGATCCCCTATTCACACGCGGTGCACGAAACCGAAAATCTGCGGAGGTTGGCCTCGTGCTTCGCTCCCTGCGCGAGCTACGAGCTGGGCATCGCCGCGGACCTGGCCGCGGCGCCCGCCGACCTTCCGTACGACCACCTGATCCTTTGCCACGTCTCGCCCGGCGGCTCGCGGGCGCGAGAGAAATCCTGGCCGGCGCAATACTGGGCGGAGCTCGCGCGCCGCCTGGCCGCGCGCGGCTATGTGCTCGGATTCACCGGATCCGATGCCGACGCGGAGCGCGTGCGCGCGGTGCTCGATAGAGCGGCTCTGCCGGCGCAGTCGGCCTTCTCGCTCTGCGGAAGGCTCGACCTCCGCCAGCTGGCCGGCGCGCTATGCCGCGCGCGCCTGCTCGTCTCGGTCGATACCGGCCCGCTGCATCTCGCCGCGGCCCTGAACGCGCCCGTGGTCGGACTGCACGGTCCGACGCGGGCGGCGCGCTGGGGCTCGCGCTCGACCCGCGCGATCGGGCTCGATTCGCCGCACCCGGCGGCGGGCCGTATCAGCCTGGGGTTCGAGACCTCGCCCGCCGGCGGGGAGATCATGGCGGCGCTTCGCGTGGACGCGGTCGAGGAAGCGGTCTTGCACGCATTGGAGGCGGCGCCGGCCGGTCGCGGGGAAGACTCAATAGCTGGGATGGGTGGTGACGCCGCCATCCACGGTTAGCACGGCACCCGTAACCCAGCGCGCGGCGGCGGAGCACAGGTAGAGACAAGCGTCCGCGACGTCGGCGGCCTGGCCGAGCCGGCCCAGCGGCGCGTGCGCCAGATATCGCCGTACCCCCTCGGGCCAAGCCCGCTCGAGTCCCTCGCGCCAGATCAGGCCGGGCGCCACCGCGTTCACCCGCACGCCCATCGGCCCGAGCTCCAACGCCGCCGAGCGGGTGAGCATGATCAGTCCCGCCTTCGACGTGCTGTAATTGCTATTGAAGGCCGGCTCCAGCCCCGAGATCGAAGAGATATTGACGATGGAGCCGCCGCCGCTTTCACGCATGCGAAGCGCGGCGGCCTTGGTGACGCGGAAGCAGCCGCCCAGATTGGTGGCCATCGTCGCGTCGAATTGCGCACCCGTGAGTTCGAGGAACGCGCCGCGCGACTGGTCGGCGGCGTTGTTGATCGCGGCGTCGAGTCGCCCGAAGCGCTGGATCGCCGCCTCGATCAGCTCGGCCACATCCGCCTCGCGCGTGACGTCGCCCCCGACCGCGATCGCGCGTTCCCCGATACCGCGCGCCAGCGCCTCCGCACCCGCGCGGTCCGAGCGATAGTGAATGACCAAATTTGCGCCGGCCTCCGCGAAGCGGGCGGCAATTCCCGCCCCGATGCCGCCGCTCGCGCCCGTCACCAGCACGGTTCGCCCGGTGAGATCGAACAACTCGGCGAGCTTCGGCGGGGCATCGGGCATGGCCGTCAAGCCTATATCGGATCGAAGCGCGAGCGCAGTCCCGCCGCCCGCAACCTCGCTGGTCTGGTAACGTTTCAAAACTACCGTAGTCTCCGTGATGCGAGACGCGCATCCATTGGTTCCGCGATTTGCGGTATTTGCCTATCGACTGGGCAGGTGTGATACCGGCCGGAGGCGGCGAAGAGTCTTGGAATGGCGATAACGTTTCAATATAATTCACGTGAATGGCGTCGAGCCCGGGCCGCGAGGGAGACCGCGAAGGCCCAGGGGAGTCAATCGGCGCCCCGGGGAAGTGGCTTTGGCTTCAACGTCCAAGGAGCGCCGCGCCGTGGTCACCGGCGCGGCCAGCGGAATCGGCAAGGCGGTCGTCGAACGTCTGGCGCGCGACGGCGTCGAGGTGATCGCGGTCGACATCGCCGAAGATGGGTTGCGCAAGCTCGACGCGCCGCATTCGCGGACGATGGTCGCCAATGTCGCCGAGCCGGACGACCGCGCGCGCATCGCCGCGGCCGCCGACGGCGCCGACTACCTGGTCAACGCGGCCGGCATCATTCGGTTCAAGCCGATCTTCGAATTCACCTTGCAGGACTGGCGCGACATCTTCGCGGTCAACGCGGAGTCGACCTTCTTCCTCTGCCAGGCGATCGGGCCGAAGCTGCGTCCCGGCGGCGCCATCGTAAATCTGTCGTCGAGCTCGGCCAAGCTCGCCTCCACCATCGAGGTCGCGATCTACGCCGCCTCCAAGACGACGATTCTGTCGATCACCCGCTCGTTTGCGTATGCCCTGGCCAGCCGGCCGATCCGTGTGAACGCTATTTGTCCGGGCATCGTCGACACGCCAATGCAGGATCGCGTGCTCGACGAGGTCGCGCATCTGCGCGGCACCACGCGCGAGGCGCTCAACGAGACCCGCAATCGTTCGGTCCCGCTCGGCCGCCCCAGCTCGGCCGAGGAGTGCGCGGGCGCCATCCGCTTCCTGCTCTCGGAAGAGTCGTCGTACATGACCGGGCAGGCGGTGAACTTCACCGGCGGGCTGGTGATGTGGTGAGTTGCGGCTCGGGAGACACGCGATGAAGAAACCGACGACGGTGCTGGCGAAGGGTTTGGGTCATCCGGAAGGACCCTATGTTCTGCCCGACGGCCGGGTCGTCTACGCCAACACCTACAAGAGCGAGATCGGCGTGTGGGACCCGAAGAAGGGCCAGGGCAGCTACGCCTTCACCGGCGGATGCCCGAACGCCTGCATGCTCGGGACGGACGGCCATATCTACATCACCAACTGCGCATCGGTCGGCGCTTGGCTGCCCGCGAAGCCGGTGCCGCCGTCGATCCAGCGCGCCGCGCCCAGCGGCAAGGTCGAGATCGTGTGCACCGAGGCGGACGGGGTGAAGCTGGACGGGCCGAACGATCTCAGCTTCGGCCCCGACGGCCGGCTCTATTTCACCGATTCGGGCGACTGGGACCCGGCGACCAAGCCGCACAAGGGCCGCATCGTCGCGATCGAGAAGAACGGCAGGGCGCACATCCTCGAGGAGCTCGACCACGCCTATCCGAACGGCATCGTGGTGGAACCCGACGGGTCGGTCGTCTGGGTCGAGTCCTACACGCTCAAGATGATCCGCCGCCGGCCCGACGGGAAAAAGACGGTGATCCACATCTTCCCCGACAAGCACATCCCCGACGGATTCAAGATCGACGCCAAGGGCAATTTCTGGGTCACCACGGTGAGCTCGGGCGGCGTCGACCTGGTCGGCAAGGACGGCGCGTCGCTCGACTTCCTGGAGACCGGCGGCGTGCCGCTCAACTGCGTGTTCGGCGGCAGCTCGCTCTATGTATGCGATTTCGGCGTGTTCGACACCACCGGCCCCGCTTCGATGAA
>JASHSH010000111.1 GCA_030040955.1 Rhodospirillales bacterium | reverse complement strand
GGCGGTGTCCACGGTGAGCGTGCCGATGCCCTCGACCTCGAGGGGCGCATCGAGCCTGTCGGCGAACGAGGGCAGGTTGCGCACGCGCACACGCTCGGCCTTGCCGCCGCGGCACTGGGCGACGGCCTCGACGATCCCGCCCGGCGCCTCCAGTGTGAGACGGGTCTCCGGCTCGGTCATCGGTACGATGCCGGTGTCGAGCAGCACGGTCGCCACGCAGAGCGAATTCGACCCAGACATCGGCGGCGTGTCCTCGGGCTCCATGATGATCCAACCCACCTGGGCGCGCGGGTCCTTGGGTGGAACCAGCAGATTGACGTGGCGGAACACGCCGCCGCGCGGCTCGTTGAGCACGAAGCTGCGCAGCCCCTGATCTCGCGCGATGAAGCGCGACTGCTGCCAGAGCGTCTCGCCGGGCGGCGGCGCGACCCCGCCCACGATGACGTCGCCGACCTCGCCCTCGGCATGGCAGGTGACGACGTGGATCAGCTTCGAACTGCGCATGCTGGTACCCCTCCCGGAACCGCCGCGGGCGGCACTTCTATCTGTAGCAGGTCGTAAGCGGCGCGACATGGCCCCGCGCGAAGGCGCGATGACGCGACCGGACCGATTGCGCTAGACTGCCGCCATGACTCGGCAGCCGATCGCCGGATTGTTCGCCCTCGCCATCCTGGTCCTGGCGGCGGGCGCGGGCGCGGCGCATGCGGATCAGAAGGACTCGCGGCTGCCCGGGCTGTTCGACCTGCTGAAATCGGCGCCATCGGGCGAGGCCGCCACCCCGATCGAGGCGGAAATCTGGGAAATTTGGGTCGATTCCGGCGATCCGGAGATCGACCGGCTGCTGGCCATCGGGACCGCGGCGATGTCGGCCGAGGAATTCGCGCCGGCGCTCGAAGCGTTCAATCGGATCGTCGAGCTGAAGCCCGACTTCGCCGAAGGCTGGAACAAGCGCGCGACGCTCTACTACTTGATGGGCGAATTCCAGAAGTCGCTCGACGACATCGACCGCACGTTGAAGCTGGAGCCGCGCCATTTCGGCGCGCTCTCCGGCCTCGGCCTGGTCAACATGGCGCTGGATCGCGAGGAAGAGGCGGCGAAGGCCTATCAGCGCGTGCTCGACATCGATCCGCAAAGCGAGGACGCGCAGCGCAACCTCGCCGCCATCAACGCGCTGCTCAAGCGGAAGTCGATCTGACCCCGTAGATTTCCCCCGCGCGCGCTTCGCCCACGAAACCGTCGCGCAAATCGGCCTCGACGGCCTCGCGCGAACGCTCGCGGGGATCGCCGTAACCGCCGCCGCTGCCGGTGACGATGCGCACCGTCTCGCCCAGCCGCACGGGAACGCCCGTCGCGGCGGACAAGCGTTCCCTGGTCCCGTCGGCGCGGCCGATCTCGACATAGTTCGGGCTGCCGCCGAGGCCGCCGGCGAGGCCCCAAGGCGAGATCAGGGAACGCCCATAGCCGATGCTGAGAAACGCCTCGGGCGCGCGGATGCGCCATTGCGCCTCGATCCCGCGCCCGCCGCGGAAGCGGCCCTCGCCGCCGGCGGCGCCATTGAGGCCGAGCCGCTCCACCAGCACGCCGTAGCGTGCCTCGGCGATCTCGGCAGGGCAGTTGAAGGTGTCGCCATGCACCCCGGAGAAATTCGCGTTGATGCCGTCGCGGTCGGGGCTCGCTCCCCAACCGCCGACCTGCGGCTCGACCACCGTGTAGGGCCGCCCGGTGTCCGGGTGACGGCCGCTGAGCACCGTGCTGCAGATCGAGGCGAAATGGCCCGCCGGCAGCCGGTCGGGCACCGCTTCGGCCAAGCAGCGCCACAGCAGGTCGAGGAGGCGGATGCGCGTCTCGAAGTAATAGCCGTGCGGCGCGGGCGGGTTCGGATCGAACACGCTGCCCGGGCGGGTCAGCACCTGGAGCGGGCGCAGGGCCCCGCCGTTGCAGACCGAGTCGGGCGCGACCACCGACTTGAAGATCATCTGCGCCGCGATCACGGCGCCGTCGCGGCTGAGATTGAACGGGCTGCGGTTCTGGTCCGGGTTGTCGCGCAGATCGACGGTGAACCGGTCCTCGCCGATCTCGATGCGCGCGGTCCACGCGCCGCCCGCCTCCTGCGGCTCGGCGCGGGCGAACACGCCCTTGGGCATCGCGCGCAAGCCGAGCAGGCTCGCCTCCTCGCCCAGCCGCATATTGTCGGCGAGCGCCGCGTCGAAACTGGCGCGGCCGTAGCGCGCCACCAGCTCCTGGATGCGCCGCTCGCCCACGCGCACCGCGGCCACCCCCGCCCACAGATCGCCGCGCAGCACCTCGGGCAGGCGGGTGTTCGCCATCAGCACGTCGAAAACGGGGGCGATCGGCTGGCCGCGCTCGAACAGGCGCACGGCGGGAAGGCGCAGCCCCTCCTGCCAGATCTCGGTCGCCTCCGCCGACATCGAGCCCGCGGTCGCGCCGCCGACATCGGGCCAATGCGCGATATTGCCGGTCCAGGCGACGAGCTGCCCGTCGGCGAAAACGGGGAGCAGCAGCGCCACGTCATTGAGATGGGTGACCGCGCCGAAATAGGGGTCGTTGCAGATAAAGATGTCGCCGGGGCGGATATTCGCCATCCCGCGCAGCTCGACCAGGCGCTTCACCGCCTTGTCGATCACCGCCATGAAGGTGGGGATGCCGCAGCCCGAGGTGACCAGCTCGCCCCCCGGCGTCGCGATCCCGGTGCCCATGTCGAGCACCTCGTAGATGATCGCGCTCATCGCCGTGTTGCGCAGCGCCGCGAACATCTCGTCGCCGATGGCGGCGAGCGAGGCCTGGATCACCGTCAGCGTGAACGGGTCGGCGCCGGCACGCGCCGCCGGCGCGCGCCTTCGCGCCGCGCGGGGACTAGAGACCCCCATAGACCCGGTCGATCTCCTGCCGGCTCACATAGCCGTCGCGCAGATCGGCGCGCAGCACGTCCTTGTCGCGCTGCCGCGGATCGCCGAAACCGCCGCCCTGCCCAGTGACGATGGAAACGACATCGTCCTTGTCGAGACGGACGCCGGTGGCGAAGGCATAGCGTTCCTTGGCGCCGGAGGCGCGGCGCACCTCGATATAGTTGCTGGTGCCGACCTGGCCGCCGGCGAGGCCCCATGGCGGCACGCGCGAGCGCGTGTAGCCGCAGGTGAGGAAGTTCTCGTTCGAGCGCACGCGGTAGTCGATGCGCACGCCGCGCCCGCCGCGATGCTTGCCCGCCCCGCCGGCCTCGTCGTTGAGCGCCATGCGATCGACGAACAGGCCGTTGCGCGCCTCGGAGATCTCGGCCGGGCAATTGAAGGTCTCGCCGTGGAAGGCCGAGAAGTTGGCGTTGATCCCGTCGCGGTCGTCGAGTCCGCCCCAGCCGCCGAGCTCGGGCTCGACGATGGTGTAGTGCCGGCCGGTGTCCGGGTGCAGGCCGCCGATCACCGTGCCGCAGATCGAGGCGAAATGACCGGCGCCGAAGCGCTCGGGCATGAACTGGGCAAGGCAGCGCCAGATCAGGTCGTAGAGTCGGATCTCGGTCTCGTAGTAGAAGCCGAGCGCGGCCGGCGCCTCGGCATGGAAGATGGTGTGCGGCTTGGTCAGCAGCCGCAGCGGGCGGAAGGTTCCGCCGTTGCACACCGGGCTCGAATCGGTCAGCGACTTGAGGATCATCTGGCAGACGACCAGGGCGCCGTCGTAGCTGATGTTGTTCGGGCCCTTGTCCTGGTCGGGATTGTCGCGCAGGTCGATGGTCAGGCAGTCCTCGGCGATATCGACGCCCACCTTGTAGACCCGCCCGTCATCCTGCTCCTCGGCCAGCTCATAGTGGGCGTGCGGCAGATCGCGCAGCGCCTTGCGGGTGACCTGCTCGCCATAGACCATGTAGCGGCGCACGGCCTCGATATAGGCGGCCTTGCCGTACTTGGCGATCATGTCGATGACGCGCCGCTCGCCGAGCCGCACCGCGGCCACCGCCGCCCACAGATCGCCGCGCAGATAGTCCGGCAGGCGCGAGTTCGCGTTCAGCATCTCGAACACCGGCTCGATCGGCTTGCCGCGCGAGATCGCCTTGATCGCCGGCAGCCGGATGCCTTCCTGATAGATCTCGGCGGCGTCGGTCGACATCGAGCCGGGCACCATGCCGCCGACATCGTTCCAGTGCGCGATCACCGCGGTCCAGCCGACGATCTCGCGGCCGGCGAAGATCGGCATCGCCACCACCACGTCGTTCAAGTGGGTGACGCCGCCGTGATAGGGATCGTTGGTCATGAACACGTCGCCCGGTTCGATCGCGCCCGGCTGGACGTGCTTGGCCAGGATGAACTTCACCGCCTTGTCGAGCACGCCGACGAAGGCGGGAATGCCCTGACCGGAGCTGGCGAGTTCGCCTTGCGCGTCGGTCAGCCCGGTGCCCATGTCGAGCACCTCGTAGATGATCGCGCTCATCGCGGTCTTGCGCATGGCGGCGAACATCTCGTCGCTGACGGCCTGGAGCGCGCTCTGGATGATCTCGACGGTGATCGGGTCGATCGAAGCGGCCTTGCCCTTGCGCGGACGGGACGCGGTCTTTCCGGCGCTGGCCTGGTCGAGCATGGTCACCCTCCCTTCGCGGCGGGGATGTCGATGTGGATATTACCATAGCGGTCGATGGAAACCGACTGTCCCGGATGAATCACCGTGGTCGCGCCGGGCTGCTCGATGACGGCGGGTCCGGCGAAGCGCATGCCGGGCTCGAGCCGGTCGCCATCGTATATGCGGGAATCGTGGACGCCCTCGAGCGCGAAATCGACCGCGCGCGTGCCCTTGACGACCGAGTCCGACGTGATCCCCGTCACCGGGCGCTCGGCAACGGCGAGCTTGCCGACCTCGGCCGAGGCGACGACGTGCAGGCCGACGAATTCGACCGGCGCGTCGAGACGGTAGGTGTAGTGGCGTTGGTAGATGTCGTGGAAGCGGCGTGTCGTCTCGGCCAGCGCCTGCTCGTCCAAATCCTCGTCGGGCAGCGGAACCTCGACCGAGTGCTCCTGATTCTGGTAGCGCATCCGCGCATAGACCAGGAAGCGGATCCTGTCGGGGCCGATATGCTCCTCGGCAAACTTGGCGATGGCGCGGCCCTGGGTTTCCTTGATCAGGGCGTCGATCAAGCGGGCCTGAGCCGGGACGAAGTCGAGCACGCGGGTGACGATGTAGTCGCGCCGCAGATCCGACATCAGCATGCCCCAGGCGGAGAACACCGAGGCCGCCGCCGGCACGATCACCTTGCGCAGGCCGAGCTCGGCGGCGAGCGCGGCGCCATGCATCCCGCCGCCGCCGCCGAACGCGATCATGGTGAAGTCGCGCGGGTCGTAGCCGCGGTTGAGCGAGACCAGCTTGAGCGCATTGATCATGTTGTTGTTGGCGATGCGGACGATGCCGCGCGCGACCTCCGCGCGCGACATCTTGAGCGGCTTGGCCAGCGCGTCGAGCGCGTGCTCGACCGCCGGCATGTCGGCCACCACCTCGCCGCCGCAGAAATAATCGCGGTTGATGCGCCCGAGCGTCAGGTTCGCGTCGGTGGTGGTGGCGTGCCGGCCGCCCTTGCCGTAGGCCGCCGGGCCGGGCACCGCGCCCGCGCTCTGCGGGCCCACATGCAGCTTGCCGAGATCGTCGATCCAGGCGATCGAGCCGCCGCCATTGCCGATCTCGACCAGGTCGATCACCGGGACCATGATCGGGTAGCCCGAGTTGGTGCGGGTGCGCTCGATCCAATAGTCCGAGGTCAGCTTCACCTGGCCGTCCTCGATCA
>JASHSH010000110.1 GCA_030040955.1 Rhodospirillales bacterium | reverse complement strand
GTCGATCGAAACCCCGGTCGGCGAATTGTCCGGCGGCAACCAGCAAAAGGTGCTGATCGGCCGCGAGATGTCGGCCGCGCCCGCGGTCCTGATGGTCGACGAGCCGACCAAGGGTGTCGATATCGGCGCGCGCGCGGAAATCTATCAGCGCCTGCGCGCGCTGGCCGAGCAGGGCATGGCGATCATCGTCTGCTGCTCCGACGGCATCGAGTTGGAAGGACTGTGCGACCGGGTTCTGATCTTCGCGCGCGGCCGCATCGTGCGCGAGTTGCGCGGCAGCGAGATCACCGACGCTTCGATCACCGAGGCCAACCTGACCGCCAAGGTCTCGCGCGCCGAAGGTACAGGGGCGCGGGAGGGCGGGGAACGCTGGCGGCGATTGCTGCGCAGCGACCATTTCCCCGCCCTCGTGCTCGCCGCGCTGACCGCGATCATCCTGGTCGGCACCGAGCTGGTCAGCTCCTATTTCCTGACCCCGCTCAACATCGCCAACATGCTCATCTTCCTGGCCATCGTCGTGTTCGCCGCCGCCGGGCAGATGGCGACCATCCTGGTCGGACGGATCGACCTCTCGGTCGGCGCGCTCGCCGGGTTCATGGTGGTGCTCGCCTCGTTCACCATGAAATCGGGGACGCCGCTGCCGGCGGTGATCGGCGGCGGGGTGCTCGTCCTGCTCTGCGGCATGTTGTACGGGCTGTTCCAGGGCATCCTGATCGCCGAGCTCGGCCTGCCCGCGATCATCGTCACGCTCGCCTCGTTCATCGGGCTTCAGGGTCTGTCGCTGGCGCTACGGCCCAAGGCGGCCGGCGAGATCGACGATGCGCTCTCCGACCTGACCGAGTTTCCGATTCTCGGCGTGCCGGCCGGGATGGCGCTGGCGCTGGTGCTGATAGCGGTGATCGAAATCCTGCTGTACCGCAGTGCGCTCGGCCGGCGGATGCGCGCGGTCGGGTCGAGCCCGCTGGCCGGCGCGCGCCTGGGCCTTGGCGGACAGCGCCACCTGGTCCAGGCCTTCGTCATCTGCGGCCTGCTCACCGGCATCGGCGGGCTTCTGCTCGCCGGCGAGATCGGCATGGGCTCGGCCACGGTCGGCGCCGACTACACCATCATCAGCCTGACCGCGGTGGTGCTGGGCGGGGCGAGCATCACGGGCGGGCGGGCCTCGGCGCTGTGCACCTTGATGGGCGCCGCGCTGATCCAGGCGACCAGCAGCGCGGCCGCCTTCTTCAACCAGAATTCGTCCTGGCACTATACCGTGCTGGGCGCGGTGACGCTGATCGCGGCGACCTTCTTCAGCGTGGTGCGCCGTACCCGACTGGCGGAGTAGATCGATCTAGGGCTTGGCCGGCGCCGCCGCTCCCGATTGCAGCGTCACGATCCGCCAAACATTGCCGCGCCGGCGCCAGACCGAGGTGTAGATCGAGTCGATGTGCCGCGCCTGCCCGCCGGCCACCGCGTCGATCTGCATCCGGCCCACGATCACCGCCGCATCGCCCCAAACGGTGACCGACTCGGGTGTGCTCTCCAGCCGCTTGTAGACCAGCTTGCCGGAACCGAGCGAAGCCAGATATTCGGCCTTGCCTTCGCGCAAGCCGCTCGAATGCGTGAACACCGAACCTTCGTCGAACAGCCCATCCAGCGCGCCGAGGTCCGCCGCCACCGTGGCCCGGCAGCGGCGTTCCTCGGACTCGCGGAGCTTGGCGGCGTCCGCCGTCTGGTCGGCCACGCGGCTAGGCCGCCTTCTTGCCCCACAGCCGCTTCGAGGCGATGTCGGCGCCCATGCGAAGCGTGTGGAGCTTGCGCCAGACCACATCCTCGGTGACCCACTCCCAGCCGACGAAGGTGCCGAAGCCGCAATCGACACCGGCAATCACGCGCTCCCTGTCGCCGACCGCGGCCACCACCGCCTCGATGCGCTGGGCCACCACCTCGGGATGCTCGACCACGTTGCTCTTCGAATCGATCACGCCCGGGAAGATGGCGAGATGGTCGGGCACCTTGTGCTTCTTGAGCGCCGCCGTCTCGTGCTGGCGGCGCGGCATGGCGAATTCGAGGCCGAGCGCGCCGACCTTGGCCTGGTAGAGCGCGGGCAGCAGCGGGGCCATGTCGATGTCGTGGTCGTGCGGGCCTTCCCAGTTGCCCCAGCACACGTGCAGCCGCACCTGCTCGCGGGGGATGCCCTCGAGGCCCTTGTTCAACGCCGCGACATGCTGCTCGACGATCTTGACGTACTCGGCGTCCGACTTGTCCTGGAACAGCAGGGTGCGCTCCATCGCCATGTCGGGCGCGTCGATCTGGAGGACGAAGCCCGCCTTGGTGACGGCCTGATATTCGGTCCGCATCTCGCGCGCGATCGCGGTGAGATAGTCCTCGTAGGTCGCGTAATGCGCGTTCAGCATCGTGGTCGCCACGATGCCCGGCGAGGGCGCGTTCATGAAGAACTCGGTCACCTTGCCCTTCACCGCGGCGCCCAGGCGCTTCAGCCGGGCGATCTCGTGGTCGATGGTCTCGGTGCTGCGATACTTGATGTCGGCGATGGCCTGCGGCGCTCCGAACACCTTGCTGATGCGCGGAGGCAGGCGCTGGAAATAGCGCTCGGTGAACTGCGGATTCTTGATCCAGTCGAGCCCGTAGGGGCGCTGCGACACGCCGCCGAACCCGCTCATGCGCTGCGGCACATAGGTCTGGAAGCCGACCCTTCCCTGCTCGCCGTCGTTGACCACGTCCACGCCCACTTCGGCCTGCTTGGCCAGCACATGGACGATGCGCGCCTCGGCCGCCTTCTCCATCTCCTTCTTGTCGACCGGCTTGCCGGCCTCGTCGTCGATCAGATAGGTGCCGAGCGGCTCGCCGCGCGGCAGGCTGCCGGCATGCGTGGTCAGAATCCGATCCTTGCTGAGCTTCATATGATCCCTCCCCAGGCCGTTGTCCGGCCGCCCTTGGACACGGACATAAAATCGCAAGTTTGGCCGACGCGCCAGCCGAAATCGCTTGCCGGCCCCGATCCCTCTCGGGACCCCGTCCCGTGGGACGCGAGTGGGACGGGCTATAGCAGCATCGAGCCGCCGTCGACCGGCAAGTTGACGCCGTTGACCGAGCCGTTGTCGAGCAGGAACAGCACCGCGGCGGCGATGTCGACCGTGGTCGCCAGCCGCCCCGTCGGCGTGCGCGCCCGCGCCCGATCGGTCGCCTCCTTCCGGTTCGACCAGGCGGGACTGTCGCCGACGATGCCGGGATGGATCGCGTTCACCCGCACCGGCGCCAGCTCGGCCGCCAGCGTGCGGATCAGCGAACTCACGCCGCCGTTGATGGAGGTGATGGTGGTCGAGCCCGGGAACGGCCGCTCCCGGCCCTGACCGCCGAACAGGACGATCGACGAATCGGGCCCGAGGCCGGCGGACACCGCATGGACCACCGCGGTGTAGCCGACCAGCTTGAGCGTCACCAGGCGCACGGCCCGGGGAATGTCGTATGCCTTGACGCTGTTCTGGTCGCGTTCGAGCGCGGCGAGCACGAGATGCCGCACCGCGCCCAGGCCGGCGAGCCGGCCGGCGATGGCGGGCGGATCGGCGATGTCGAGCGCAATTCCGCGAGCACCGCGCCCGACCAGCTTGGCGGCCGCCTCCGCGCGTGCCTGGTCGCGGCTGGTGAGCACCGCCCGCTCGCCGCGCGCGGCCAGCGCCTCGGCCACCGCCAGACCCAGGCCCGACGAGCCGCCGACGATCAAGGACACCAGTTGTTCCGCCATCTCCATCCCTCCCCCCCCGCCGCGGCCTCGCCGGCCGGATTTTTGGGAGCCGTCCCAATTCTCCGCCGCACCGGCACGGGCCGCTCGCCGCTGTTCGCTGCGCGGCCGGCAATGCTATATTCACTTGCAAAGCTGGACGATTGTCCAGGCATGGATTCGGGGAGGCGAAAATGGCGGCGCACGGCAGGAAAAAGCGGAACGGGCCGATGAAGCGCGAACGCGCGCTCGGCGTCCATTCGCTCGACCGTTTCGGCTACGAGGTGCCGAATCTCGCGGTCGCCGAAGCCTTCCACCGCGCCTTCGGTCTCGATGTGGGCGAGGAGGGCGGCGCGCTCGCGATCCGCACCACGCATGGGCCGCACCGCTGGGGCACGATCATGGAGGGGCCGCGCAAGCGGCTGCATCATCTTTCCTTCGGCCTGTTCGAGGAGGACCTGCCCGGCTTCGCGCGCCGGCTCCAGCGCCTCGGCGTCGCGCGCATCGATCCGCCGAAGGGACTCGAAAGCAACGGCATCTGGCTGCGCGACCATGACGGCACCGCGATCGAGGTGAAAGTCGCCGACAAGGTCTCGCCCGCTGCCAAGAAGTACCCGCGCGCGGCGCATGCCGAACCCGGCTACGGCGCCTCGCCCAAGCGCAGCCTGTCCGGCCGTACGCATCCGCAGCGGCTGTCACATGTGCTGCTGTTCACCGCGAGCGTCGACAAGGCGATCGAATTCTACACGCGCGTGCTCGGCCTGCGCGTGTCCGACCGCTCGGCCAGCGACATCGTGTTCCTGCACGCGCCGCACGGAAGCGACCATCACGTGATCGCTTTCCTCCGTTCGGGCGGCCCCGGCTTCCATCATTCCAGCTGGGCGGTGAACAGCGTCCACGAGATCGGCATCGGCGCCGAACGCATGGCCGAGCAGGGCCATGCCGCCGGCTGGGGCGTCGGCCGGCACGTGCTCGGCTCGAACTATTTCTATTACGTGCGCGACCCGTGGGGCAGCTACTGCGAATATTCCTACGACATCGACTTCATCCCGGCCGATGTCGACTGGCGCAGCGGAGACTACGGCCCCGAGGACTCGTTCTATGTCTGGGGGCCGAAGCCGCCGGCCGATTTCGGAACCAATTTCGAGCTGGCGTAGCCTGCCCTCGTTCACGCCGCCTTGGCGAGCCGCGCCGCGACGAGCGCGCGCAGCGCGCGCAGATCGCGGACGAACAGGCGGATGCCCTCGGCCAGCTTCTCGGTCGCCATCGCGTCCTCGTTGAGCTGGAAGCGGAATTCGCGCTCGTCGAGCCGCATGCGCGGGGCCGCTTCGCCGGGACGCCGGGGATCGAGCCGGCGCGGCAGCGGGCCCGTGTCCGCCGCCAGCTGATCCATCAGGGAAGGCCCGATGGTGAGGCGGTCGCACCCCGCAAGCGCCTCGATCTCGCCGGTGTTGCGGAAACTCGCGCCCATGACCACGGTGGCGATCCCGTGCGTCTTGAAATAGGCGAAGATGCGGCGCACCGAGACCACGCCCGGATCGGTCTCGGCGGTGAATGACCCGTCTCCGGCCTTGACGTGCCAATCCAGAATGCGGCCGACAAAGGGCGAGACCAGAAACGCGCCGGCATCCCCGCAGGCCGCCGCCTGGACCAGCGAGAACAGCAGGGTCATGTTGCAGTCGATGCGCTCGCGCTGGAGCGCTTCGGCCGCCCGAATCCCCTCCCAGGTCGAGGCGATCTTGATCAGGATGCGCTCCCGCCCCACGCCGCGCGCCTCGTAGGCCGCGATCAGCTCGCGCGCCTTTGCCATCGTGGCCTGGGTGTCGAAGGCCAGATCGGCATCGACCTCGGTCGAGACACGTCCCGGCACGATCCCGGCCAGCTCGGCGCCGAATTCGATGGCCAACCGATCGCAGACGCGCGCGGCAATGGCAAGGCGCTCGCCCGCCTGGCCCGTGCCCCAACGGATCGCCCCGTCGACCAGCGCGGCATAGGCCGGCAGCTCGGCCGCCTTGAGCAACAGCGTCGGGTTGGTCGTGCAATCCTGCGGCTTGAGGCGGCGCACCGCCTCGATGTCGCCGGTGTCGGCAACCACCGTGGTCATGTCGCGGAGCTGGTCGAGCTTGGAGCGGGAACTCGGCATGGATCACCTGCCCGGCGGCGGCGCGCCGCGATCGATGAGGCCTGCGCGGCCAAATCATGCGCAATCGGGCGGCGATTCTCAACCGCCTCGCATTGACTCGGGCCATGCCCGCGCGCAGCCTCGGCGCGGGCGCAAATCGAGGCGCGGGGAATGGCGGGCGAGGGCACGGATTTCACCGGCGTACCGGTGGTCGATCTCGGCGCGGCGGACGCCGCCACACGCATCGACGCCGCCTGCGCGAGCGCCGGCTTCTTCTACATCGTCAACCACGGCATCGCTGAGGGCCAGCTCGCCGGCATATTCGAGGCGGCGCGCTGGTTCTTCGCGCTGCCGCAAGCCGTGCGCGACGCGCTCGACGTCGCCACCTCGCCCAACTATCGCGGCTATGTGCCGATGGGGCTGACCGGCTCGGGTGTGCCGCGCCGCGAGCTCGAAGCCTTCCAGATGATGCTGGATCTCGGCCCCGACGATCCCGACGTTCGGCGCGGCAGCGCGATGCACGGGCCGAACCGCTGGCCGCCAGATTCGGCCGCCTTCCGCGCCACGCTCGAACGCTTCTACGCCGCCGAGACAAGCCTCGCCCTGCGCCTGCTAGCCCTTTTTGCGCGCTGCCTCGGCCTGGCCGAGGATCGTTTCCGTCCGCTGTTCACCAAGCCGCTGACCCAGCTCCGCCTGCTGCACTATCCGCCGCAGGCGCCGCAGGCGGGCGCCTTGGGAGTCGAAGCGCATACCGATCCCGGCTTCTTCACCATCCTGCTCCAGGACGAAGTAGGCGGGCTGGAGCTGCGCAGCCGGGCGGGCCAATGGATTTCCGCACCGCCGATCGCCGGCAGCTTCGTCATCAATGTCGGCGACATGCTGCAATTCTTTACCGGCGGACGCTTCGTCTCGACGCCGCATCGGGTCGCCAACCGCACCGGCCGCGACCGGCTGTCGATCCCGTTCTTCGTCAATCCCGACTACGCGGCGGTTCTGGCTCCGCTCGCGGGCGACGGCGCGCCGCTGGCCTCCGGGCCCTATATCGAGGCGGCCTACCGGGCCGCTTGGCCGCGGGCCGAGACGGTTACCGCCTGATCAGGGTGCGCCCGTCTCCTCCAGGTGGCGCGAGACGATGCGCCGCTCGCCCAATAGCCCGCGCGGGCGCAGCACCAGGATCACAGCGAGCACCACGCCGATGATCACGATTTGCAGCGACGAGCCGCGCGCCTGGTATTGCGAAGCGAGCAGCGTATTGAGCAGATAACCGCTCGCGCTCCACAGCCCCCACACCCCAACCGCGCCGACGACCGCGCCGGCATTGTTGCCCGAGCCGCCCACGATCAGCATGGTCCAGACCAGGAAGGTGAGCGCGGAGACGTAGTTCAGCGGCGAGATGAAGCCGATGTAATGGGCCTGGATCGCCCCGGCCAGGCCCATCACAGCACCGCCCAGCGCGAAGGCTTGGAGGCGGTAGGCGCGCGCCGACTTGCCGAGCGCCAACGCTGCCGTCTCGTCCTCGCGGATCGCGCGCAGCACGCGGCCCCAGGGGCTGCGTCCCGCCCGTTCCAGCGCCCAGAACAGGATCAGCGCCACGCCACCGGTAAGCAGCAGATGCGCGCCGTTGAACAGCAGCGGCCGGCCGGCCCAGGCGATGAAGGGGCGCGGGATGAATCCGATGCCGAACGGCCCGCCGGTGATCGACTGCGCGTTCAGCGCGAACAAATCGATGGCTACCGCGATGCCGAAGGTGGTGATCGCCAGATAGTCGGCGCGCAGGCGCAACGTGATCGCGCCCACCAGCAGCGCGCACAGCCCGGCGGCCGCCGCGCCCGCGATCCAGCCCAACGCGATCGGCAGATCGAAGCCGCCCAGCCTGCCGGCGATCTCGGGCGTGGTGAGCAGCGCCGAGACATAGGCGCCGACCGCGGCGAATCCGGCCACGCCCACATTGAACAGGCCGGTCATGCCCCATTGCAGGTTGAGCCCGAGGCAGAGGATCGCGTAGGTCAGCGCGGTGGTCAGGAAGAAGGCGGCGTAGCCGAGCAAGTCGATCATCGCGCGCGGCTCCCGAACAGGCCCGTGGGGCGGACCAGCAGGATCGCGATCAACACTAGAAACGAGATCGCCTCGCGATAGTCGGCCGCGCCCGCCCACACGCCGAGCGACTCGGCGAGGCCGACGATCAGCCCGCCCAGCACCGCGCCGGGCACGCTGCCGATCCCGCCCAGGATCGCCGCGGCGAATAGGGCGAGGAGCAGGTCGAAGCCCATATAGGGGCGGATCTGCACTACCAGCCCGGTCATCACGCCCGAGGCGCAGGCAAGCGATCCGCCGAGCAGCCAGGTGATGCGCACCACCCGGTCGACGTCGATACCGACGACGCGGGCGAGCGACGGGTTCTCGCTGGTCGCGCGCATCGCGCGGCCGATCTGGCTGCGCGTGAGCCAGAGATGGCAGGCGACGAACAGGACTAGCGTCAGCCCAAGCACCGCGATCTGGTCGGGCGTCAGGCGCAAGCCCCGCGCGATCGGGACGGCGAATTGCAGCTCGGTGGAGAAATAGGTGGGCTGCGGGGTGAAGACGAATTCGAGCAGGCTGCGCAGCGCGAGCGAGGCGCCGAAGCTCGCGATCACCATGGCGATGGCGCTGCCGCGCCGGCGCAGCCGACGGAACAGGAGCTGGTCGAGCGCGAGCGCAAGCAGGCCGGTCAGCGCCATCGCGATCAGCGTCGCCACCACCACCGTCCAGCCGAAGGAGAACGGTGCCAGCGGCACGGCGGCGCCGGCCACGATTCCACCGAGCAGCCCGGCGACGGTGAGCGCGAAATAGGCGCCCCAGGAAATCATGTCGCCGTGGGTGAAGTTGGCGAAGCGCAGGATCGAGTAGGTGATGGTGAGGCCGATCGCGCCCAGCCCGATGGTCGAGCCGAGGAGAAGCCCGTCGGCGAGGTATTGCAGGTTCACGGAGTGGACTCCGAATCGCCCGCGGCAAGCCCGCCGAGATACAGCCGCGCCACCTCGGGGTCGTGCCACAGCGAGGCGGCCGGACCTTCGTGGCGCTCGCGTCCCTCCACCAGCACATAGGCGCGGTCGCCGATGGCGAGCGCGGCGCGCGCGTTCTGCTCCACCAGCAGGATCGCGATGCCGCCGGCGCGGATTTCGGCCAGCTTGGCGAACACCGTCTCGACCAGGCGCGGGGACAATCCCGCCGACGGCTCGTCGAGAATGAGGACGCGCGGGCGCACCATCAGCGCGCGGCCGATCGCCAGCATCTGGCGCTGACCGCCGGACAAGTGGCCCGCCGGCCGCCGGCGCTGCGCGGCCAGCTCGGAGAACAGCGCGTACACCGATTCGGTGCGCGCCCGGCGCTCGGCGCCCGCGCCCGCGAAGGCGGCGAGGCGAAGATTTTCGTCGACCGTCATCGCCACGAACACATTGTCGGTCTGCGGCACATAGGCGAGTCCGTGGCGGACCATCAGATGCGCGGGCAGATGCGTGATCTCCGCGCCGTCGAGCGAGGTACGCCCGGCCGATATCGCCACCAGCCCCGCGATCGCCTTGACCAGCGTCGACTTGCCCGCGCCGTTGGGTCCGAGCAGCACGACGATCTCGCCCGCCGCGGCGCGGATGCTCGCCCCGCGCAGGATCGGCAGATCGGGCTCGTAGCCGGCCCACAGATCCGCGACCTCGAGCGCGAACGCGCTCACGCCGGCGCCCCGCCGAGATAGGCCTCGACCACTTCGCGGTCGGCGGCGATGGCGGCGGGCGCTCCCTCGCGCAGGATGCGGCCTTGCGCCATGACGATGACGCGCGGGCACAGGCGCGCGATCACCTCCATGTCGTGCTCGACGATCAGGATGGTGACGCCGCGCCGGTTGATCTCGGCGATGCGCGCGAGAATTTCGCCGCGCAGGGTGCGGTTGACTCCGGCGGTCGGCTCGTCGAGCAGGATCGCGCTCGGCTCCGCCATCAGCACGCGGGCAAGTTCGAGCAGCTTGCGCTGCCCGCCGGAAAGCGTGCGCGCGGGCTCGCCGGCGAGAGCGGAAAGATTCAGGAAATCGAGCAGCGCGCGCGCGCGGTCAAGATTTTCGCGCTCCTCGCGGGCCACCTGGCCGGGCCGGAACCAGGTCCATAGCAGCCGCTCGCCCGCCTGGCGCGGCGCCGCGAGGAGCACGTTCTCGATCACCGTCATCTCGGCGAAGGGCCGGGGAATCTGGAAGGTGCGCCCGAGACCGCGCGCGAGCCGCCGATGCGCCGCCTCGCGCTCGACCCGCACGCCGTCGATCAGGATCGAGCCGGCGGAGGGGCGCTGCGCTCCGGCGAGGAGGTCGAACATGGTGGTCTTGCCGGCGCCGTTCGGGCCGATCAATCCCACGATCTGGCCGCGCTCGATGCGGAAGGACACGTCGTCGACGGCCCGCATGCCGCCGAAATGCTTCGAAACCCCCACCGCCTCGAGCATGCCGCGTGTCGCACTTTCGTGTTTGATTTTCGGTCGGGCGCCGTATGAAACTACGACGCCGGGGCCAAACTACAAGCCAAAATCGACGCATCCTGCGGGCCGGAGATTGCATATGGGCGCGGCGGAATCGAGCGCGGCCGACGACGAATTCGAACTCTACGATCTGCGGGTGGAGGTCGTGGCGCCGGCGGGCGCGCGCCTCTATTGCGGCGCCAAGCCGGGCGATTATTTCGAGCTGCGCGGCGAAAATCTGTGGCTGCCGCCGGGGCAGAGCTTCTCGATCTATTCGCTCGCGGCGCTGCTGCCGCTATTGCCCGCCAAGCAGCGTCCCACCGATCCCAACGACTGGATGGCCTCGGACAACGAGATTGCCTGCCCGGATCCGAACTGCCCCAGCCGGTTCCGCATTTCGCGCCTGGGCAAGCGCCGCTTCCGCCGTTCGGAGGTGAGCGCCACCACGCCGCCATCGCCGGCCCGACGGTGATGGAGCGGTTCGCGCCCGTTCCCGGGGCGAGCGCCTCGCGCGTGATCCTGGGCGGCTGGCAATACGCCGGTGGGCATGGCGGCTTCGACCGCGCGACCGCGATCGCCGACCTCGCCGGCTTTTACGAAGCGGGGATCGACACGTTCGACTGCGCCGACATCTACACGGGCGTCGAGGAGCTGATCGGGGACTTCCGCGCGGAGTATGCTCGCCGCCGCGGCCCGGCCGCGCTCGATCGGCTCAAGGTGTTCACGAAATGCGTACCCGATCTCGATGGGCTTGCGCGCCTCACCCGCGCCCAGCTGCGCACGGGCGTCGAACGCTCGCTGCGCCGCCTGCGGGTCGAGCGCCTCGATCTCGTCCAGTATCATTGGTGGGACTACGAAGTACCCGGTTGCATCGAGGCCGCGTCCTGGCTGGTCGAGCTTCAGCGCGAGGGGAAGATCGACCTGCTCGGCGGCACCAATTTCGACACCGGTCATGTCGAGGCGCTGATCGCGTCCGGCATGCCGTTCCGGACCATGCAGGTCCAGTATTCGCTGCTTGACCGCCGCGCCGAGCGCCGCATGGTCGCGGCGTGCCGACGTCTGGGCGTGTCGCTGCTCTGCTACGGCAGCGTCGCCGGCGGATTTCTGTCCGAGCGCTGGCTCGGCCTGCCCGAGCCGCTGCCGCCCTTCGAGCACCGGTCGCTGACGAAGTACAGACTGGTCATCGACGAGTTCGGCGGCTGGGCCCTGTTCCAGGAGCTGCTTGCCGTCCTCGCCGCCGTCGCCCGGCGGCACGGGGTCGACATCGCCACCGTGGCAAGCCGCTGGGTGCTCGACCGTCCTGGCGTCGGCGCGGTCATCGTGGGCGTGCGCAACCGCTTGCATCTGGCCGCGAATCTGGCGATCGGCGGGCTCCGGCTCGGTGCCGAGGATCGGCAGCGGATCGATGCGGTCCTGGCGCGCGGCCAAATCCCAGCCGGCGATTGTTTCGGCCTCGAGCGCGACCGGGCTGGTCGGCATGGCGCGATCATGAAATACAATCTAAACAAGGGAGCCGCCTGAGGAGGGCGAAATCGGGGTCGGGCCCCGGAAACAGCGAGGAAGGGGGAGAGAATGCGCAGTTATCTCATATCCGCGGCCGCGATGCTGGTGGCGGCGGGCGTATCGGGATCGGCGCTGGCCGATTGCGAGACGACGGTCGGCGTGGTGCTCGAACTCACCGGTCCCGCCGGTCCGTACGGCCAGGCCGGCTCGAAGGGGATCGAGATGGCCTTCGCCGACATCAACAAGGCCGGCGGCGCGGCGGGCTGCAAGCTGGTCGCCGATGTGCGCGACGACCAGACCCAGGCCAATGTCGCGGTCGATGCCGCCAACCAGCTGGTCCAGGTCAAGCATGTGCCGGCGCTGATCGGCGGCATCATCTCCTCGACCACCATCGCCATGCTCACCTCGGTCACCGCGCCGGCCAAGGTGGTGCAGATTTCGGTCGCTGCCTCGTCGCCGACGCTGACCGCGCTCGGCCAGCAGGGCAAGACCAACGGCATCTTCTTCCGCGCCATCACCTCGGATGCGCTGCAAAGCGTGGCCGCCGCGAAATTCGCGGTCGATCAGGGGCTGAAGAAGGTCTCGGTGATCGACGTCAACAACGATTTCGGCGTCAACATGGTGGCCGAGTTCTCCAAATACTATAAGGCGCTCGGCGGCACCATCGTCTCCGTCACGCCGTACAACGAGAAGCAGGCCTCGTACCAGGCCGAGGTGACCAAGGCGATGGAGGGCGGACCCGACGCGCTCTACCTCATCAGCTATCCGGTTGACGGCGCGACCATCGCGCGCGCCTGGATCTCGCAAGGCGGGCCGAAGAAGTTCCTGCTCAACGACGGCATGAACAGCGCCGATTTCATCAAGGCGGTGGGCGCGCAATATCTCGACGACGCCTACGGCACGTCATCGGGCTCGGTGACGACCGCCTCGACCGACTATTTCGACAAGAACTTCAAGGCGTTCTCGAACATCGATCCGTCCGCGCCGGGGGCCTACCAGGCGTATGACGCGGGCGCCATCGTCGGCCTCGCCATCGCCCAGGCGGGCAAGGCGGAATCGGCCGCGATCCGCGACGCCATCTACAAGGTCACCGATCCCAAGGGCGAGGTGATCCACGCCGGACCCGACGAGTTCAAGAAGGCGCTCGACCTCATCAAGGCCGGCAAGCCGATTCGCTACGAGGGCACGATCGGGCCGATCTCGTTCGACCAGTATGGCGACATCACCGGTCCGTTCCGCCTGTGGCGCGTCCAGAAGGGCGAGGTGACGACCCTGGGCGAGGTCTCGGCCGCCCAGGTCGACGAGATGAAGGCCAAGCTCGCCAAGTGAGCCGGAGCAAGGCGGATGCCGGCCATCCGGCGTCCGCCACTTCCGCCCGGCCGGTTCCCGAACGCACGACCCTCGCAGCCGGCCTCGAAATTTCCCGGGTGGTGACCGGTCTCTGGCAGGTCGCCGATCTCGAACGTGGCGGCCGCGTACTCGATCTCGACGCGTCGGCGGCCGAGCTCGCGGCCTACGCGGCCGACGGGTTCGACACATTCGACATGGCGGACCATTACGGCTCCGCCGAGCTGATCGCCGGGCGCTGCCTGGCGCGGCTGCGCGAAAGCGGCGCGGTACGGCTTCCGCGCGCGCTCACGAAATGGACTCCGCCGCCGGGCGAGATGAACGCGGCAACCGTGCGCGCCGCGGTGGAGACGCATCTGCGCCGCCTCGGCGTCGCGCGCATCGACTTGCTCCAATTCCACTGGTGGAGCTTCGAGCATCCGGCCTATCTCGACGCGCTGCACGAGTTGCAGAAGCTCAAGGGCGAGGGGCTGATCGCCCATCTCGGCGTGACCAATTTCGACACCGACCATCTGCGCCTCCTCCTCGCCGAGGGAATCGCGGTCGCGTCGAACCAGGTGAGCTTCTCGCTGCTCGACCGGCGCGCCGCCGAAGATATGACCGAGCTTTGCCTGCGAAGCGGCGTCAAGTTGTTGGCCTACGGCACGCTCGCCGGCGGGTTCCTGGGCGAACGCTGGCTGGGCCGTCCCGAGCCGAGACCGGGCGAGATCGCCGACTGGAGCAAGATGAAATACGGCCGATTTGTCGAAGCGGCCGGCGGTTGGGGCGTGTTGCAAGGCCTGCTCGCCGCGCTCGACCAAGTCGCGCGCAAACATCGCCTCTCCATCGCCAACGTGGCGAGCCGCTGGGTGCTCGACCAACCGGCGGTGGCGGCGGTGATCATCGGCGCGCGGCTGGGCGAGCGCGAGCACCGCGCCGACAATCTGCGCCCGTTCGCCTTCGCGCTCGATGCGGAGGATCGCGCCCGCATCGATGCCGCGCTCGCCGCCGCGCGCCGCATTCCCGGCGATTGCGGCGACGAATACCGCCGCCCGCCCTTCCTCACCGCCTCGGGCGATCTCAGCCACCATCTGGACGGGATGGCCCGCATCTTCCGCGCCGCGCCCGTGCCCGGCCGGCCGGACCGCAACCGGGTCGGCTCGGGCACGATGTGGGAAGCGATCTGCGGTTACAGCCGCGCGGTGCGCGTCGGAGACCGCATCCTGGTCAGCGGCACCACCGCGACGCACGGCCAGGGCCACGCGGTGGCGCCGCGCGATGCGGGCGCGCAGACCGTCTACATCCTCGACAAGATCGCGGCCGCGATCTCCGCCCTCGGCGGCGGCCTCGCCGACGTGGTGCGCACGCGCATCTACGTGCGCGACCTGGCGGAATGGGAGCAGGTCGCGCGCGTGCACGGGCATTATTTCCGCGACATCCGTCCGGTCAACACGCTGGTCGGCGGGATCGGGCTGGTCGGCACCTACGCGGTCGAGATCGAGGCCGAGGCGGTGGCGAGCAGGCCCGTGCCGACGTCTGAATGATGGGCAGGTGCCACTTCTCCCGGCCATCATGCCCGGGCTGACCGATGCCGGCTTTCCCCTTCGACGAATCTCATCCTTCGACTTCGCTCAGGATGAGGTCGGCAAAGATGATTCCCTCATGCTGAGGAAGGGCCGAAGGCCCTGTCTCGAAGCATGAGGAAGGCCGCGTTCCCGTGGATAGCCGGGTCGAGCCCGGCCATGACGCAGAACCATGGCGGCGACGTAGCGTCCCTGGACCGCATCGGCTAGGATTTTGGAAGCGTTCCAGATGGCCGGGGGAGGCGGCGTTTGGCGGACGATTGGATCGTCGAGACGGTCGGGTTGACCAAGCAGTTCGGCGGCTTCTATGCCGTCCAGGATGTTTCCCTCCGCGTGCGCCGGGGAACCATCCACGCGCTCATCGGCCCCAACGGCGCGGGCAAGACGACCTGCTTCAATCTGATCACCAAATTCCTGCGCCCCTCGGCCGGGCGCATCCTGTTTCGCGGCCGCGACATCAGCGACCAGGACCCGGCCCGGGTGGCGCGCTCGGGCTTGGTGCGCAGCTTCCAGATTTCGGCCGTGTTCCCGCACATGACCGTGCTGGAGAACATCCGCGTCGCGCTCCAGCGCAAGCTCGGCACCTCGTTTCATTTCTGGCGCTCGATGCGCGGACTCGACCGCCTCAACGGCCGCGCGCTCGAACTGGCCGAGCAGATGGGCATCGGCGGGTTCGCGCAAGTCGCCGCGGCCGAGCTGCCTTACGGGCGCAAACGCGCGCTCGAACTCGCCACCACGCTCGCGCTCGAGCCCGAAATGCTGCTGCTCGACGAGCCGATGGCGGGGCTGGGCCGCGAGGATGTGAGCCGTACCACCGAGTTGATCCGCCGCGTCGCCGAGGGCCGCACCATCCTTATGGTCGAGCATAATCTGTCGGTGGTCGCCGATCTCTCGCACCGCATCACCGTGTTGGCGCGCGGCCAGATTCTGTCCGAGGGCGACTATGCGGAGGTGTCGAAGGACGAGCGGGTGATCGAGGCCTATATGGGCGCGGCCGATGCCTGAGCCGCTGCTCGCCGTGCGCGGACTCGAAGCCTGGTACGGCGAGTCCCACGTGCTGCACGGGATGGAATTCGAGGTGCCGGCGGGCGAGATCGTCACCCTGCTCGGACGCAACGGCGCCGGCAAGACCACCACGCTGAAATCCGTCATGGGAATTCTCGGCAAGCGGCGCGGCAGCGTGGTCTGCGCCGGCGTCGAGACCATCGCGCTGGCCTCCGACCGGATCGCGCGCCTGGGCGTCGCCTACTGCCCCGAGGAGCGCGGCATCTTCGCCAGCCTCTCGGTGGCGGAAAATCTGACGCTGCCGCCGGTGCTGCGAAAGGGCGCGATGGGCGCGGACGAGATACGGGCGATGTTTCCCAATCTGGTCGAGCGCTCCGCGAGCCAGGGCACCAAGCTTTCGGGCGGCGAGCAGCAGATGCTGGCGATCGCCCGCATCCTGCGCACCGGCGCCACGCTGCTCCTGCTCGATGAGCCGACCGAGGGACTGGCTCCGGTGATCGTCCAGCAGATCGGCCGGCTGCTGCGCCAGCTGCGCGAACAGGGCTTCACCGTGCTGCTGGTCGAGCAGAACTTCCACTTTGCCAGTGGCGTCGCCGACCGGCACTATGTGGTGGAGAACGGACGCGTGGTCGATTGCGTGCCCAGGGGTCGCGCGGATTCCGCGTCGCTCCAGGCCTATCTCGGCGTCTAGCGGCGAAGCCGAGTCCGGTCCGGAACATCGGGGAGCAGGAGGAAACATAGATGAAATCGGGATGGAGCATGGTGCTCGCCTCGGGCCTCGCGGTCCTGGCGGGCGGCGCGTGGGCCGACGACGCGGTCAAGATCGGCGTGCTGAACGACCAGTCGGGAATCTATGCCGACCTGGCCGGCAAGGGCTCGGTGATCTCGGCGCAGATGGCGGTCGACGATTTCGGCGGCAAGGTGCTGGGCAAGCCGATCCAGATCCTGTCGGCCGACCACCAGAACAAGCCCGACGTGGCCTCCGGCATCGTCAACCACTGGATCGACGAGGACAAGGTCGGCGCCGTGCTCGACGTGCCCACCTCCTCGGTCGCGCTCGCGGTGCAGGAGATCACCAAGACCAAGCACGCGATCCATCTCAACACCGGCGCCGGCACCTCCGACCTGACCGGCAAGGCCTGCTCGCCCACCGGCGTGCATTGGGCCTACGACACCTATGTGCTCGCCCGCGGCGCCGGCACCGCGCTGGTCAAGCAGGGCCTGAACACCTGGTTCTTCATCACCGCCGACTACGCCTTCGGCCACGCGCTGGAGAACGACACGCGCGCCGCCGTCGAGGCGGCCGGCGGTAAGGTGGTGGGCTCGGTCAACGCGCCGTTCCCGAGCACCGACTTCTCCTCGTTCCTGCTCCAGGCGCAGGGCTCCGGGGCGAAGGTGGTCGGTCTGGCCAATGCCGGCGGCGATACCATCAATTCGGTCAAGCAGGCGCACGAGTTCGGCCTGACCAAGTCGGGCCAGTCGCTAGCGGCGCTGCTGATCTTCATTTCCGACGTCAACAGCCTGGGTCTCGACATCGCCCAGGGCCTGACCTTCGTCGACGGCTGGTACTGGGATCAGAGCGACGAATCGCGCGCCTGGGCCAAGCGCTGGGCCGAGAAGATGGGCGGCGGCCGCGAGCCGACGATGGACCATGCGGCCGTGTATTCGGCGCTCACCCACTATCTGAAGGCAATCGCCAAGGCGAACAGCGAGGACCCCGACAAGATCATGGGCGCGATGCGCGACATGCCGGTCAACGACATGTTCGCCAAGGATGGCCATCTACGCATCGACGGGCAGATGGTGCACGAGATGTACCTGATGCAGGTGAAGGCGCCGGGCGACAGCAAGTATCCGTGGGACTACGAGAAGCTGCTCGCCAAGATTCCGGGCGACGAGGGCTACCGCCCGCTCGACAAGGGCAACTGCCCGCTGGTCAAGTGACGCGGAGCTGACGCGCAGGGCCTGGGGGCGGCGGAGCGGCCATGCTGACCGT
>JASHSH010000109.1 GCA_030040955.1 Rhodospirillales bacterium | reverse complement strand
GGGTGGCGTTCCAGGCGGCCGGCCAGCTCCAGTTCGAGCAGGACCATCGACACGATGGCGGGTGACAATTGGCATTCGCGGATCACTTCGTCAACCACCACCGGCGTCGGTCCCAGCGCGCTCAGGATCGCGGCGCGGGCCTGTGACAGTATGGATTCATCTGTGTTACCAAATGGTTGAGACCCATACCGCTCGCGCCTGGGCTCGGCCAACGGCTGGCGCAGAATGGGGGCGAGCGCCTCGATCACGTCGGCGGCCGACTCGACCAATGTCGCTCCCTGCTTGATCAATCCGTTGGGTCCATGGCTGCGCGGATCCATCGGCGAGCCGGGCACGGCGAACACCTCCCGCCCTTGGTCGAGGGCGTAGCGGGCGGTGATCAGTGAACCCGACTTGGCCGAGGCCTCGACCACCACCACGCCCAAGGCCACGCCCGAAATCAGGCGGTTGCGGCGCGGGAAGTGGCTGGCCAGCGGCTGGGTGCCGGGCGCCATTTCGGTCACCGCCGCGCCCGCCTCGACGATCCGCTCGTACAGCTTCTCGTTTTCGGGCGGGTAGACGACATCGATCCCCCCGGCCAGCACCGCGACCGTTCCGCTGGCCAGCGCGCCCTCATGCGCCGCGCTGTCGATCCCCCGCGCCATGCCGGAAACCACGACAAATCCGGCCTTGCCCAGCTCCGCAGCGATCGTCCCGGCCAGACGCTTGCCCGCAACGGAGGCGTTGCGCGATCCCACCACCGCAACCTGCGGCTTGGCGAGCAGATGCAAGTGCCCCCGCACGATCAGCAGCGGCGCCGTCTCGACCGCGCGCAGGGCGGCCGGAAATGCCGGCTCGGGTGAGCAAACCAAGGTGGCGCCAAGACGGCGCAGGGTCTCGATTTCGCGCTCGGCCGCGGCTTGCGACACGATCTGGGCTGGCCGCTTGCCGCCACCGCGCCGGGCAAGCTCCGGCAACATCTCGATGGCTCGCGCGGCCGTGCCGAAATGCTCGAGCAGGCGGAAGAACGTGGCCGGGCCGACATGCTCGCTGCGGTACAGCCGCAGCCAATCGCGGCGTTCGGCCTCCGACAATGCGCGGCTTGCCTCCCCCATGGGCGGGGAAACTGCGCGGCGCAACGGAACAAGTCAAGAACCTTCGCCGAATGGCTGTTGCGCCTGGCCCAGACTTGAACTGCTTGCGTACATACCTGGTCACAATGCTCATAAAAAATTCAGGACGATATGGCAATCAGCTCAGAAAAACGTTCGCGCAGGAACGGAAGCGAAGTCGGGAAATCCGCGGCCCGATCGGTTCGCGCGAATTCCTCCAAGAATTCGGCCTCGGCGCGCAAAAGCGAAGGATAATCGGCATCCGCGTCGAACGGATGATGCGGCAGCCGGCAATCCTCGAAATCGAGATCGGCGAAGCCCGACCAATCGCGCAACCGCTCGGTGATCTCCCGCCGGTACGGGCCAGGCTCGTTGAGGCGGTCGAATTCGACGAGCAGATCGGCTTGCTGCACCGAAATCAGCGTATCGAGCGTGAACACGCGCAGAAACGCGCGGAACCGAAGCGCCGTTCCCGAAGGCTCGGCGAACAAGGACATGGAGGGGTTCAAGTCGGTCGGCGAAGGGATCGGGCCGAGATCCTGGAAGAGCGGAGCGAGGCGGGGCGAGAGCCGGGCGATGTAGGTGGCGAGCAGGCTGTGAACCTCGAAACTGAAATTGCCGTGCCGCACCCACTGCGCGTGGGTCGAGACCCACTGGTCGCGCGGATTGCGCCAGGTCACCACGTTGCGGACGCCGGCGAAGCGGCGGAACCAGGCCACGCGGCCGAGGCTGCAGCAAAAGCCGAGGACGGCGGCCTTTCCGCGATCGCGGGCCAGCGAGAGAAGGCTGGCGATATAGCGCTCCAGCGCCGGATCGTCCCCCGTCTGATAGCAGGTCTCGACCCCGAAACGCGGATCGTAGAGACGGACGCCGCCTCCCGGCAGCAGCAGCGGCCGATACTCCTCGGTATAGGGCCGCATCGGCGGATGGCCGGAGGGCCAGGCGTCGGGCCGGTCGGATTCGATCTTCTCGGGTGTCAGAAAGGCGAGCTTCACGTTCAGAGGCTCGCAGAAACCGTAGGCGCCGGCGCATTCGCGGAAGCGGTTCCAGAACCAGGTACTGCCCGAACGGAATCCGCTATGCAGGAAAATCGGCCCGGCTGGCATTCGGCTCAGGCGGGATCGGCCTTGCGCGCGCCGATCTTCGGCTCGGCGCCGGCGAGCAGACGGCGGATATTCTCGCCGTGCCGCCAGTAGCCGAGCATGGCAAGTAGCGCGGCGAGCGCGGCGACGCGCGGCTCGCCCAAGGCATAGGCCGCGATCGGGGCGGCGAGCAGGGCGGCAAGGGCGGCCAGCGACGAGTAGCGGAGCAGCGCGGCCATCGCCAGCCAGACCGCGCCCATGATCAGACCGACGGGCCAGGCGGCGGCGAGCGCAGTCCCGATCGTCGTGGCCACCCCCTTGCCGCCGCGGAAGCGAAGCCAGACCGGAAAATTATGCCCGAGGACGGCCGCGAACCCCGCGATCAGCCCCGCATCGGCGGAGACCAGGCGCGCGGCGAGCAGCACGGCCGCCGCACCCTTGCCGCCGTCGAGCAGGAGCGTGGCCGCGGCCAGCGCCCGGTTGCCCGTGCGCAGGACGTTGGTCGCGCCGATATTGCCCGAGCCGATGGCGCGGATGTCGCCTAGACCCGCCGCGCGCGTAAGCAGCAGGCCGAAGGGAATCGATCCAAGCAGATAGCCGAGAAGCGCCGCGGCGCCTTCAAGCATCGGCGACGAACACCGCGCGTCCGTCGACCACGGTGCGCAGCACTTTGCCCTGAACCGGACGCCCGTCGAACGGGCTGTTCTTGGATTTGCTGCGGAATCGGTCCGGATCGACCACCCAGGGTGAGTCCGGATCGAACAGGATCAAATCCGCCGCCGCTCCCGCCTTCAGCCGTCCGGCCGGCAAGCCCAGCAGGCGCGCCGGCGCCCAAGTCACGCGCCCGATCGCGTCCAGCAGGCTCAGATGCCCGTTATGGTGCAGATCAAGCGTGATCGGCAGCAGCGTCTCGAGACCTACGCCGCCGAACGCCGCCTGGACGAAAGGCAGGCGCTTCGAATCCTGGTCCTGCGGCGCGTGATCGGAGGCGATGGTGTCGATCGTGCCGTCGGCGATGCCGGCCACCACGGCCTGACGGTCGGCTTCGGCGCGCAGCGGCGGAGAGAGCTTGGCGAAGGTGCGCCAGTCGCCGACCGCGAGCTCGTTGAGCGCGAAATAGGGCGGCGCGGTGTCGCAGCTCACCGGCAGGCCGCGCGATTTGGCGGCGCGCAGGATGGCAACGCCTTCCGCCGTGGAGACGTGGGCGGCGTGATAGCGGCAGCCGGTCAGCTCGACCAGACGCATGTCGCGCTCGAGCAGGATCGCCTCGGCCGCCGGCGAGATGCCGGCGAGACCCAGGCGCGTCGCCAGCTCGCCCTCGTTCATCGCGCCGCCCGCCGCCAGGCTCGGCTCTTCCGGGTGCTGGATGACAATGGCGTCGAAGGTGGCGGAGTAGGACAGCACCTGGCGCATGATGCGGGCGTCGCCGATCGCCCGGTCGGCATCGGTGAAGCCGAGCGCGCCGGCCTCGGCGAGCATGCCGATCTCGGCCACGTCGCGGCCTTCGAGGCCCTTGGTGGCGGCGGCGTAGGGATAGACCTTGGCCAGGCCGATCAGCCGCGCGCGCCGCGCCACGAATTCGACCGCGGCGACATCGTCGATCACCGGATCGGTGTCGGGCAGGCAGACCATCGAGGTGACGCCGCCGGCCACCGCCGATTCGCCGGCCGAGCGCAGCGATTCCTTGTGCTCCTCGCCGGGCTCGCGCAGATGCACGCGCATGTCGACCAGGCCCGGCGCCAGGCACGCGCCCTTGCAGTCGATCACCTCGATCGATTCCGGCACGCCGCCCGCGAACAGGCCCGGGCCGACGTCGATCACGATCTCGCCGTCGGTAAGAACTGCGCCGTGCGCGTCGAGCCCGGTGGCCGGGTCGAGCAGGCGCGCGTTGATGTAGGCCACGCGGCCGGGAACCGCCCGCGGCGCCGCACGAACCGCCATCACGCCGCCTCCGCCGCGCCGCGCTCGCCGCCGAGCGCGGCCAGGCAGGCCATGCGCACGGCCACGCCCATCTCAACCTGCTGGAGCACCACCGAGCGCTCGACATCGTCGGCGAGGTCCGAGTCGATCTCGACGCCCCGGTTCATCGGGCCTGGGTGCATGATCAGCGCGTCGGGCTTGGCCGCCTTCAGCTTCTCGTAGTCGAGGCCGAAGAAGTGGAAATATTCCCGCACCGACGGGATGAAGCTTCCCTTCATGCGCTCGCTTTGCAGCCGCAACATCATCACGATGTCGGAATCGGCGAGACCCTTGCGCATGTCGTGGAACACCTCGACGCCCAGCCGCTCGATCCCGGCGGGCAGCAATGTGCAGGGCGCGACCAGGCGCACGCGCGCCCCCATCGCGTTGAGCAGGTGGATGTTGGACCGCGCCACCCGGCTGTGGAGGACGTCGCCGCAGATCGCTACCTGAAGGCCCTGGATGCGGCCCTTGAGTCGCCGGATGGTCAGCGCGTCCAGCAGCGCCTGGGTGGGGTGTTCGTGCGAGCCGTCGCCCGCGTTGACCACCGCGCAGTTCACCTTCTCCGACAGAAGCTTGACCGCGCCCGATTCGGAATGGCGCACCACCAGCACGTCGACATGCATCGCGTTCAGCGTCATCGCGGTGTCGATCAGCGTCTCGCCCTTGGTCACCGAGCTGGCGGCGACCTGCATGTTGATGACGTCGGCGCCGAGGCGCTTGCCGGCCAGTTCGAAGCTGGTGCGCGTGCGGGTCGAGGACTCGAAAAACAGGTTGATCACGGTGCGGCCGCGCAGAAGCGAGGATTTGCGGTCGGCGCGGCGGTTCTGCTCGACGAAGCCGTCGGCCAAGTCGAGGAGGAAGGTGATTTCCTCGGGACCCAGCCCGTCGATGCCGAGCAGATGTCGATGCGGGAAGCGAAACGGCGGGGCGGGCAGGCGGGCCTCGACGACGGGCGCGGGCTTGGCGGCGGCGATACGATTGCTGGTTCGCATGGCCCTCCCTCGCGCTCGCGGCCCGCGCGCGCTTGTGTCGCGCCGGACGTCGGCCCCAAGATTTGGTGATGCAGCTGCCTGCTTCGACTACATACGGCAGGTTCGCGCGGCCGTGCAACAGAAATCGGCGAACTTTCACAATGGGGCGTCGAGGAAGCCCTGCGCGATGTAGGCCGCCGCCAACTTATCAACAAGTTGCGCCCGGCGGCGGCGCGAGGCGTCCGCTTCCAGCAGCGTCCGCGTCACCGCCGCCGTGGACAGGCGCTCGTCCCAGAAGGCGAGCGGAAGGTCGCGCAATTTGAGCAGGTTGGCGGCGAATTGGCGCACCGACTGGCAGCGCGGCCCTTCGGTTCCGTCGAGGTTCAGTGGAAGTCCGACCACAAATCCGCCGACCCGTTCTGTATCAACAAGATCGAGAATGATCTTCGCGTCCCGGGCAAACCTTCCACGGCGGATGGTCGAATGCGGCGAAGCGATGGAGCGGCCGACGTCGGAAAGCGCAAGCCCGATCGTCTTCGTGCCGACATCGAGCCCGAGGATGCGCTGGCCGGGAGCGAGGGCGTGCTTGAACTCGGCGGGGGAAAGGACGGGCATGGACCGACAATATCTCGCCGCCCCCGGATGCTCTAGCCGACAACATTCGCGTGTGTCGAGGAGTCGAGTAAGCTCGCGGTATGACGTTGAGCCGGAAGATCGCCCTGGGAGTTTGGCTGATCGCGTTGGTCTGGAGCGTGGTTGCCGCGCCCCCGATAACTCCCGGCGCGCAGGAATTCGCGCTCGCCTACTCGGCTGCGCTGCCGGTTTGCGTATTCGCCAGCGCCGCGTTCGTAACCAGCAGATACCCGTTTGAATTCGACCGCATCCGATCGTTCGTCGACGCGAATTTCGGAGAAGGGGCGTACAGGCGCTTCATCTTCGAGCTCAAGCCGCTGCTTCTCTTCGGAGTGTCCGGTATCCTGGCCGCCGTCGCGCAGACCGCTCGGGCGGGTCTTTGGGCGAGCCCAGCTGCGCAAGCGTTCGGCCTTTCCCAAAGCCTCGAACTGGGCGGGGGCGTCGCGTTTCTTCTGAGTGGTTTCATTCTGGCGAGGCGCGGGCTCTCCTGGGAATCTTACTCTTCCTGGCATCCGTGGCGTTACCGAGTGAGATGGCCGGCGTTCAAGCCCCGTCTTTGGACCGCTGCCGCCGCGGGAATCATCACCGCCTCGGGACTTTCGTTCACGCACGCCCTGAGCTCTTCGCTCGGGCTCGGCAAGAACTCCGAGAGTGTCGTCAACCTATTCGCGGCAGCGGCCTTCTTTCTCCTTCCGGTCGCGTTCCTCGTCGTCGGGCCAGAGTCATTCATAACCAAGGCCGACGACTTCACGGACGCTCGGATCAAGAAGTCCTTGGCCGTGATCCCCAGAGGGCTGATTTGGTTCTTGTTTCTCGGTCTGACATGGGTGGTTATCGCTGACGTTCGGGGAGCGCCAAGCCAAGGGTTCCCCGCGCACTGATCCTCCGCGCTCTCACTTCTTCCTGGGATCGAGCTTCAGCGCGACCGAATTGATGCAGTAGCGCAGGCCCGTCGGGCCGGGACCGTCCGGGAACACGTGTCCGAGATGCGAATCGCAGCGCGAACACAACACCTCGGTGCGCACCATGCCGTGCGCGCGGTCGGTCTCCTCGGCCACCGCGGGGCCGGTGATCGGCGCGGTGAAGCTCGGCCAGCCGCAGCCGGAATCGAACTTCGCCTCGGAGGCGAACAGCTCCTGGCCGCAGGCGACGCAGCGATAGGTGCCGGGCGCGGTGGTGTGTTCGTACTCGCCGGTGTAGGGCCGCTCGGTGGCCTTCTTGCGGGTGACCGCGAATTGCTCGGGCGTAAGCTGCGCCCGCCACTCGGCCTCGGTCTTGATCACCTTGTTCGCCATGATTGGCTCCGCACTAGGCTCGCTTGCGCTGCGCTGCCTTCACATATGCCCGAAGCACCGCATTCATCCGCGTCTGCCAGCGCGCGCCCGTCTTCGGGAATGGTCGAGCACGTCGGCATCGAGGCGGATGCTGATCATCTGCTTCTCCGGGATCACGATCTCGGCGTCGCGGAACCAGCGCGCGTCGAGACGAGGAGCCGCGTCGGGATCGGACGCGATGGCACGGTCGATCTCGGCGTCGCTCATTGCATCGACGCGCAGCCAGTCGGTCCGGCTCTTACGGCGGCTTTTCGCCGAACGCCGCACGATATGCTGCTCGTGTGTGGGTATTCGAATGCTGGACTTCGCCACGCTGATGCTCTGAGTTCCGCGCAAGGGCTACACGATACGATATAGCCCTGCATCGCACAAAGACCAGGCCACCGCGATAATATGCTGAGCATCCAGCCCCAATGCCTTGCCCGGCGTCACTAGCCGATGCTAGGTTCCGCGCCTCGCCCGCGCGCCCAGGAGCATCCGCTTGGCCATCGACCGCGCCGCCGTCCGCAATATCGCCGCGCTGGCGCGCTTGGCCGTGCGCGACGACGAGCTGGACGCGCTCGCGGCCGAGCTTTCCAACATCCTGGGCTTCGTCGAGCAGCTCGCCGAGGTGAACACGGATGGAGTCGCGCCGCTGGCCAGCGTCTCCGCGGTCACGCTGCCCCGGCGCGCCGACGAGGTCGCCGACGGGAATTGCCGCGACGCCATCCTGGCCAACGCGCCGGAAATGAAGGACGGATTTTTTCTGGTGCCGAAGGTGGTCGAGTGAACACGCTCACCTCGCTTTCGCTGGCCGGGGCGCGCGACGCGCTGCGAAGCCGCAAGGTTTCGGCGGCCGAGCTCGCGCGGGCGCATATCGCGGCGATGGAGAAGGCGCGGGGCCTGAATGCCTTCGTCACCGAGACGCCAGATCTCGCCCTCGATCAGGCGCGCGAATCAGATGCGCGGTTGGCGAAGGGCGAGGGCGGCGCGATGGAGGGTATCCCCATCGCGATCAAGGACCTGTTCTGCACCAAGGGCGTGCGCACCACGGCGAGCTCGCGCATCCTGGAGAGTTTCGTCCCGCCCTATGAATCGACGGTAGGCGCGAATTTGCGCCGCGCGGGCGCAGTGACGCTGGGCAAGACCGCCATGGACGAATTCGCCATGGGCTCCTCGACCACGACCAGCGCCTTCGGGCCGGTCGAGAGCCCGTGGAAGCGGCGCGCGGGCGCGAACGACCGCCTGGTGCCGGGAGGATCGTCGGGCGGATCGGCGGCGGCGGTGGCCGCGCGCTTGGCGATCGGCGCCACCGGCACCGACACCGGCGGGTCGATCCGCCAGCCGGCGAGCTTCTGCGGCATCGTCGGCATGAAGCCGACCTACGGACGCTGCTCGCGCTGGGGCATCGTCGCCTTCGCCTCGTCGCTCGACCAGGCCGGGCCGATGACGCGTTCGGTGCGCGACGCCGCGATCATGCTAGGCGCGATGGCCGGGTACGATCCAAAGGACTCGACCTCGGCGCCGCTGCCGGTGCCCGATTTCGAGGCCGCGCTTACCGGCGACGTGCGCGGGCTCAAGATCGGCGTGCCGAAGGAATATCGCCCCGATGGTCTTGCGGCCGAGATCGGCGCGCTGTGGGACAAGGGCATCGATCTGCTCAAGCGCGCCGGCGCCGAGCCGGTCGAAATCTCGCTTCCGCACACCAAATACGCGCTGCCGACCTATTACATCGTCGCGCCCGCCGAGGCCTCGTCAAATCTCGCGCGCTACGACGGTGTGCGCTTCGGCCTGCGCGTGCCCGGCCAGAACCTGGAAGAGATGTACGCCAACACGCGCGCGGCCGGATTCGGCGCCGAGGTGCGCCGGCGCATCCTGATCGGCACCTATGTGCTCTCGGCGGGCTATTACGACGCCTACTACGCCAAGGCCCAGCGCGTGCGCGCCCTGATCGCGCGCGATTTCACCGAGGCGTTCCGGAAGGTCGATGCGATCCTGACGCCGACGGCCCCCTCGGCCGCCTTCGCGATCGGAGCGAACCAGGAAGATCCCGTCACCATGTGGCTCAACGATGTGTTCACGGTGCCGACCAACCTTGCCGGGCTGCCCGCGATCTCGTTGCCGGCGGGACTTTCCTCGGAGGGATTGCCGCTCGGCCTGCATATCATCGGCCGCCCGTTCGACGAGGAGACGGTGCTGCGCACGGCCGAGGTGCTGGAGCGCGCGCTCGATTTCCGCGCTGCGCCGCCGGGCGTGGAGGCGTGAGCATGGCCTATGCGATCGAATCCAATTCGGGCAAGTGGGAATGCGTGATCGGCCTCGAGGTGCACGCCCAGGTCACCAGCCGCTCGAAGCTGTTCTCGGCCGCGGCCACCGATTTCGGCGCCGAACCCAACGCCCAGGTCTCGCCGGTCGACGCGGGCATGCCGGGGATGCTGCCCGTGCTCAACGGCTTCTGCGTCGACCAGGCGGTGCGCACCGGGCTCGGGCTGAAGGCGAAGATCAACCTGGTCTCGGTGTTCGCGCGGAAGAATTATTTCTATCCCGACCTCCCGCCCGGCTATCAGATCAGCCAGTACGAAAGCCCGATCGTCGGCGAAGGCGCGGTGCTGATCGACCTGAAGGACGGCGGCACGCGCCGCATCGGCATCGAGCGGCTGCACCTCGAGCAGGACGCGGGCAAGTCGCTGCACGACCGGCATCCGTCGAAATCCTTCATCGACCTCAACCGCGCCGGCGTCGCGCTGATGGAGATCGTCTCGCGGCCGGATCTGCGCGGGCCCGAGGAGGCCGGGCAGTATGTGACCAAGCTGCGCTCGATCCTGCGCTATCTCGGCACCTGCGACGGCAATATGCAGGAAGGCAGCCTGCGCTGCGACGCCAATGTCTCGGTGCGCAAGCTGGGCGAGCAGGGCTACCGCACCCGCTGCGAGATCAAGAACGTGAACTCGATCCGATTTCTCCAGCAGGCGATTGACTTCGAGGCGCGCCGGCAGGTCGAACTCTACGAGCGGGGCGGCAGCGTGCGGCAGGAGACGCGCCTCTACGATGCCGGCATCGGCGAGACCCGCTCGATGCGCAGCAAGGAGCAGGCGCACGATTATCGCTATTTCCCCGATCCCGACCTGCCGCCGCTGGTGCTGACCGAGGAATATGTCGAACGGCTGCGCGCGGCGCTGCCCGAACTGCCCGACGAGAAGAAGGAGCGCTTC
>JASHSH010000108.1 GCA_030040955.1 Rhodospirillales bacterium | reverse complement strand
CTGGTAGGGCGCGCAGGTGAAGCTGGGCGCGCAGCCCAGTTCCTCATGCGCGAGCATCAGGCGACGGCGCGGTACCTGGTCGGCGGGCGCCACGCGCATCAATTCGGGATGGATCAGATCGAGCGCGCCCACGTTGAGCGTGGTGGGAACGCGCACCCGCGCGCCGCCCGCCACCATCCGCTCGACGAAATCGAGGCTCGCCTGGCCGTGATACAGGCAGCCATCGATATGGGCGCGCGAAATGTCGAGCAGCGCTTCCGCGCCCAGCGCCTCGGCGAAGGCGACGAGCACCTTCATCGCGGCTGCCGTGCCCGCTCCCGCTTCGCCGGCGAGCAAGGCGCGGTCGTGCGCCGCCAGCGCCAGCGTCACGGGAACAGGCCGCGCAGCCGCTTGCCCGCGCGCACCCGCTCGACGCCGATCGCCTGCGCGGCCATCCGGTTCGAGACATTGCGCGCGGCGGCCCGCTTCATCACCTGCTGATAGGCCATCTCGAGGAGGCGTTCGAGCCGGTCGTTGACCTCGATCTCGGTCCAGAACAGCTGCTGAAGGTCCTGCACCCACTCGAAATAGGAGACGATCACGCCCCCCGAATTGCAGAGGATGTCGGGGATGACGAATATCTCTTCGCGCCGCGCGTCCAGCACGCGGTCGGCGTCGGGCGTGGTCGGCCCATTCGCGCCTTCCGCCAGGATGCGGCAGTTGAGCCGGGGCGCATTGTGCTCGGTGATCACCCGCTCCAGCGCCGCCGGCACCAATATGTCGCAGCGCTGTTCGAGTAGCGCCTCGCCCGGAATCGCCGCCTGGTTCGACCAGCCGGCGAGCACGCCCTTGTCGGCCGCGTGCTTCACGATCGCCTCCAGCGGCAGTCCGGCCGGGTCGTAATAGGCGGCCGTGTGGTCGCCGAGCCCGACGATCCGCACCCCCATGCGGCGCGCCAGCGTGAGCGCGGTGTGGCTGCCGACATTGCCGAAGCCCTGGATGCAGGCGGTGGCTTCGCCCGCGCGCAGCCGCACCGCCTCCAGCGCGCGTCCGATCAGATAGGCGACGCCGCGCCCCGTCGCCTCGCGCCGTCCCACCGTGCCGCCCACCGCCACCGGCTTGCCGGTCACGATCGCGTTCACGGCGTGCCCGGCATGCATGGAATAGGTGTCCATGAACCATGCCATCACCTGCTCGTTGGTGCCCATGTCGGGCGCCATGATGTCGGTGTGCGGCCCGACGAAGGGGATCATCTCCTGCATGTAGCGGCGCGACACCGCCTCGAGCTCGCGCCTGGAAAGCTCGCGCGGATCGCAGGCCACGCCGCCCTTGGCCCCGCCATAGGGCAGGCCGACCAGGGTGCATTTCCAGCTCATCCAGATCGCCAGCGCCGCCACCTCGCCGACCTCGAGATCGGGGGCGAAGCGGGTGCCGCCCTTGGTCGGACCCAGGGTCAGGTGATGCTGCACCCGGTAGCCCTGGAACACCTGCTCGCGCCCGTCGTCGCGGTGCACCGGGATCGACACCGCCACCGCCCGCTTCGGATAGAGCAGCCGGTCGCGGTCCTGCTCCGGTATCTCCAGATGGTCGGCGATGATGCGGAACTGCTCGGCCGCCATGGCGAAGACCGGGCCGGAATAGATGCTCATCGCCGTCCTTCCGCCGAATTTCCCCTCCCGCCATGATACAGAAACCGCCGCCCGCGGCGATTCCCGTGTAACATCCGATGGCCCCGCGGCGTACCTATCGCCGTATCCGCGATTCCCGGCTTGGGGAGGTTGGAACCATGGCAAGCAAGCGATTGATTTTGGCGCTCGGCGCCCTTGGTCTCGCCATCTGGTGGGTGGCGCCCAAGCTCTCCAGCGCGGAAAGCGCGCGCGTCATTCCGGCCCCGGTGGTCGACGAGCAGCCCGGCGATTCGAATTCCGAGGTCGCGGTGGTGGCGGGCGGCTGTTTCTGGGGCGTCCAGGGCGTGTTCCAGCATGTGAAGGGCGTGCGCAACGCGGTCTCCGGCTATGCCGGCGGCAAGGCCGACACCGCGCATTACGAGATGACCAGCACCGGCCTGACCGGCCACGCCGAATCGGTGCAGATCACCTTCGATCCGCGCGAGATCAGTTACGGCCACTTGCTCCAGATCTATTTCTCGGTCGCGCACGACCCGACCGAACTGAACTACCAGGGCCCCGACCACGGCACCCAGTATCGCTCGGCCATCTTCCCGACCTCCGACGAGCAGGCGAACGTCGCCAAGGCCTATATCGCGCAGCTCGACCAGGCGCATGCCTTCCCCGACGCGATCGTGACCAAGATCGAGCCCGGCCATGTCTTCTATCCGGCCGAGGCTTATCACCAGAACTTCCTGGAACTGAATCCGGCCTACCCCTACATCGTGATCAACGATCTGCCGAAGATCGCCAATCTCAAGCGGCTGTTCCCCGAGGAATTCCGCGACAATCCGGTGCTGGTGCCGGTTTCGTAGGCCAGCGGCGGCCGGCTACGCGGCGCTGGGGGCCGGGGTCTCGGCGCGCATCGCGGCGCGATGGGCGGCGAGCATCGGCCGCAGCACGACGAGCGCCAGGAACGAGGCCACCAGGTTCATCGCGGCGGCGATGGCGAACACCGTGCGCCAGTCGCCCTGCGCGCCGGCGAGCAGATTGGCCAGCGGAACCAGCAGCGCGGCGGTGCCCTTCGCGGTATAGAGCAGCCCGGCATTGGTGGTGGCGAATCGCGCGCCGAAGGCATCCGTGCACAGCGCCGGGAACAGGCTGAAGATTTCTCCCCAGGTGAAATAGACCGCGCCGCTCAGCAGCACGAAGGCGACCGGGCTGCGGCCGAAATTCCCCAGCGCCCAGATGCTCGCCGCGCCGAGGGCGAACACGATGCCCATGGTGATCTCGCGGCCGATATGGTCGGAAACCCAGCCGAAGAAGGGCCGGGCGAGTCCGTTCAGCACATTGTCGACGGTGAGCGCGAAGCTCAGCGTCGCCCCGGCCAGGCCGAGGAAGGCGATGGGCGCGTTGGCGACGCCGAAATCGGCCGCGATCGAGGCGAGCTGCGCCGTCGCCATCAGGCCGCCGGACGCCACCAGCACGAAGGTCACGTACATCGCCCAGAACAGCGGCGTGCGCAGGGTCTCGTGCCAGAGATGGTCGCGGGCGGCATGATAGGCCCGGCGGATCATCATCGAAGCATGGTGATGATGCGGCGGCGCGCGCAGCACCTGGGCGAGCACCAGCACCACCGCTCCCTGGCCGAGCCCGAACCAAAGGAAGGCCTGGGCGTAGCCATGCGCCTCGATTACGGCGCGGATCGGCACCACGGTCGCGGCGGCGCCGGCGCCGAACCCGGCCGCGGTCAGCCCAGCCGCCAGCCCGCGCCTGTCGGCGAACCATTTCAGCGCGTTGCCGACGCAGGTGCCGTAGATCGCGCCGGCGCCGATGCCCGAAATCGCCGCGGCGATATAGAGAGCGGGCAGGGAATCGGCCAGCGAATCGATCGCCCAGGCCAGCGCGACCAGCGCGCCACCCAGGCTCACCACCGCGCGCGGCCCGAACCGGTCGACGAACCAGCCCTCGATGGGCACCAGCCAGGTCTCGGTGAGCACGAATACGCTGAACGCCACTTGGATCGCCGCGCGGCCCCAGTGGAATTTCTGGTCGATCGGATTGACGAACAGGTTCCAGCCGTATTGCAGGTTGGCGATCATCACCATGCAGACGATACCGGCCAGCAGCTGGACCCAGCGATTCCCGTGCGTCGATTCCATGCGTGTCGTTTCGCTCCCCCAGCGGGCTTTGTTCGCCAGCCTCGGCGATTTCGCGGCGGCTGGCAATTGCCATCGCCGGCCGGCTTCGCCAAAGTGGCCCGGATTCGGCCCATTCCGTCGAGGTTTCGATGCTGCTCGGCCTGGCTCGCGCTTGGCGCCTTCTCGGCCTCTTGGCCGTGCTCGGCCCGCTCGCTTTCGGAGCCGCGCGCGCCGGCGCCGGGGAACCGCCGTCCTGGCCCGACACCGTGCTCGCGCGCACCCAGGCGCTCGCCCTGATCGAAACGCTGAACGCGGAAATTCTCGCCAGCCGCAGCGCCACCTTCACGCTGGAGGCCTGGTGCGCGGCGCACAAGATCGCGCCCGAGCCGAAGATCGTCGCGCATCTCGTCGCCGGCGCGCGGAAGGACCCAACGGACGAGCAGCGTCAGCGCCTGCGGGTGGACGCGGCCGAGCCGGTCAAATATCGCCGCGTCGAGCTCGCCTGCGGGAGCGCCATCCTCTCCGTCGCCGACAATTGGTACGTGCCGGCGCGGCTCACGCCCGAGATGAACCGGCTGCTGGAGACCACCGACACGCCGTTCGGCAAGGCGGTGGCGCCGCTGATGCCCACGCGGCAGAACTTCGCCGCCATGCTGCTCTGGTCGCCGCTGCCCAAGGGTTGGGAGATGGGCGCCGCGCCGCCCGCCTCCGCCGGCGGCACGCTGGAAGTGCCGGCCGCGTTGTTCGAGCATCGCGCGCTGCTGTTCGACAAAGGCAACACGCCATTCTCGGAAGTCGACGAGGTCTACCAGCGCGGCATCCTCGCCTTCCCGCCGCCGGGCGGCTGAGGCGAAGAGCGGCGATGCGCGGGATCTTCAAGGACGCGTTGTACCAGGCGCAGTGGCTGCGCGCCGCCTCGCATGCTTGCGCCGCCGGCGCGGAGATCGGCGAGTGCCTGGAGATCGCCGCGCATATCCGCGAGATCGACGGGGAAAGCTGGTATGCCGCCTGGTCGGAGCGGGCGGAGGCACTGTTCGCCGGGGCTGGGAAGAGCCGCGCCGCCGGGCACCGGGCCAGCGCGCGCGGCGCGTACTTGCGCGCGGCCAACTATTTCCGCGCCGCCTACACCTTTCTGATCGGCGTGCCGGCGGATGCGCGGCTGGTCGAATCGTATCGCCGCCAGCGCGCCTGCTTCGCCGCCGCCGCCGCGCTGATGGAACCCGAAGCCGAGGAAATAGAGATTCCCTACGCCGGCGCCTCGTTGCACGGCTATCTGTTCCGCGCCGCCTCCGACCGCGCGCCCGGGCCCACACTGGTGATCAACGGCGGTTACGACAGCACCTGCGAGGAGAGCTACTTCTTCAGCGGGGCGGCGGCCGTCGCGCGCGGCTATACCTGCATCGTCTTCGACGGGCCCGGGCAAGGCGCGACGCTGGTCGAGGGCGGCCTGGTGTTCCGCCCCGACTGGGAGGCGGTGATCGGGCCGGTGCTCGATTTCGCGCTTCTCCGGCCCGAGGTGGATGCGAGCCGAGTCGCGCTGATGGGCATCAGCTTCGGCGGCTATCTCGCCCCGCGCGCGGCCTCGTTCGAGCCGCGCATCGCGGCGCTGATCGCGGACCCGGGCCAGCTCTCGCTGTTCGAGGAGCTGAAGACGCGCCTGCCGCCCTTCGTCGCGCGCGAGCTGCCCGACGGCAAGCCCTGGCTGCTCGCGCTGGTGCGCCGGATGATGGATCGCCGCCAGCGCCATCCCACCGCCGGCTGGGCGCTGCGCCGCGCCGCCTGGGTGCATGGCGTCGCCTCGCCGCTCGACTATGTGCGGCTCACCATGCAATACGCGACCGATCCCACGCGCGCGGCCCTGATCCGCTGTCCCACTTTGTTCTGCGCGGCGGAAAACGACGAGATCGGCGCCACCGCGCAACGCCTGTTCGACGCGCTCACCTGTCCCAAGCAGTTCCTGCGCTTCCGCGCGGCCGAAGGGGCGGGCGAGCATTGCGAGATCGGCGCGCGGGATTTGTTCAACCAGCGCGTCTTCGACTGGCTCGACGGGGTGATGGGACCGCGCGCCTGACGCGTGGGACATGCATTTTCGCGCACGCCCGGCCCGGGGGCGGAATCCCCGATTCGGCGAAAGATGCTCGACAAAAGCCCGAAACCATGATTCCGTCGCCCCTGGCGCGCGATATCCCACGCCGATGGGCGAGGCGCGCGCCATCGTTCGAACCATTTCTCGACGCCGCCAAGGTCGCGGCGCCAGCAAGAGAGGAAAATCCATGGCCGCAGCGAAGAGCACATCGCCCACCGTCGTCACCCTCAAGCATCTCGCGGCGCAAGTCGCCGCGAAGCACGGCATCGCCAAGAAGCAGTCGGAGGAGCTGCTGACCGAGGCGGTCGACCTCGTGGGCAAGAGTCTCAAGGCGGGCGCGAAGGTGCGCCTGGCCGGGCTGGGCATCCTCCAGGTGCGCAAGCGCGCCGCCCGCATGGGCCGCAATCCCGCCACCGGCGAGCAGATCAAGATCAAGGCGAGCAAGAAGGTCGCCTTCCGCGCCGCGAAGGAATTGAAGGAGTCGATCTAGCCTCGGCTCGTTAAATCCGAATCGGAACCCACCCCATTGTGTCCCTTCCCGTAATCGGGGAGGGGACGCGCACCAAGGACGAACCCCTCCCCCTCCGCGGGGAGGGGCAGGGGTGGGGGCGAATGATCGAATTTCGTGAAATCGGAACTTCGATATGACGGGCGGATGCGGCGCCGGCCCATCCGCCCCCGCCTTCGCTAGGCCTGGCCGAACACCGCGTTCACCCGCTTGCGCAGGGTCTCCAGGCTGACCGGCTTCACCATATAGCTGGTGACCCCGGATTTGATCGCGGCGACCACGCGGTCCTTCGTATTCTCCCCGGTGATCATGATGAACGGCGTCTCGGCGAGTTCGGGATCGGCCCGCACGACATTGAGCAGCTCGAGCCCGCTCAACGGTTCCATGTTCCAGTCGGCGATCACGAGGTCGTAGTCGCCGGCGGCGTGCTTCAGCATGGCCAGCGCCTGGGACGAGCTGCTCGCCGCGTCGACCCGGCGCATCCCCATGGCGCGCAGATATTCGCGCAGGATTTCGAGGATCGTATCCTGGTCGTCGACGATGAGGACGCGGCGGTTCCTTTCTGCGCCCATGGCTTGCTGCGGCCCGCTTTCCATCCTGTGGATAACTTATCAGGGGAAAGACAAACGAAGCAATATTCTCCTGCCGGTGGCGGCCATGCGCCGGTTCCATAGCATTCGGGCAGGGTTTCCAAGCCCGACGCATTTTCTCGACTCCGCATTTGGCCTCCTCGACTCTGGGTTAATTTGGCGAATTTCCTGGGCAACCGACCCGGAAGCGTCACATACTGCGCGAAGCCATGGAATCCGCCCGATCCGGCGCGGCAAATACAATTATTATTGTCGCCGGAAGAATTCGGGACTTGAAGCAACCGGAAGTGGCAGCGCTCGTGTAGAATCGCCGCGTACGGGTCGGAAGCGATAAAGGGGGAGCGGTGAACGAGCTGGCGGGGCGCTTCTGGGACTTGGGCAATCTGATCTGCGGCTTCGGCGCGGCGCAGGCGCTCGGCTATGCCGCGTTGGTCTACTCGTCGCGCGAGTATCGGGACTTCGTCCGCCTGTCTACATACCGTCGGTGGCTGATCGCCGGCATCTGGGCGTTCGCGGCGATCTATTGCGGCGCGATCTATTTCTGCCACTGCGCAGAGAATGCGCTCCTGCACGACGACCCGGACCTGAAAGACAGTGCGCTGGCCGCAAGTCTGCGCGGATGGGCCTGCATCGGCCGCATGGGCGCCATCCTGCTGTTCACCGGGCTCTATCATGTCGCCATCCGCTACGCCGAGACGGAGCGCTGGCAGCGACGCGATGGCGCCGCTTGATCGGAATCAAGGACGGAACGTGCGCTCGCGGACATTCTTTCCGCGCAATCGCCGCGGCAAGGCGCCGGACATGTCCTCGATCGTCACCCTCACCATCAACCCTTCGCTTGACATCGCGTCGGAGACGGACCGCTTGCTGCCCGGCGACAAGCTGCGCAGTTCGCAGCCGCTCTATCACGCGGGCGGCGGCGGCATCAACGTGGCCCGCGCGATCCGCCTGCTCGGCGGCCAGGCCACCGCGGTATTCCCGGCGGGCGGCACCTCGGGCGCGTTGATCGTCGATCTTCTGCGCCGCGAGCGCGTGCGTTGCGACGTGATTCCGATCAAGGGCGCGACACGCGAGAACGTCCATATCGACGAGCGCGAGACCGGCAGGCAATTCCGCTTCGTCATGCCGGGCCCGGCGCTCTCCGCCGCCGAGCAGAAGCATTGCCTCGACCGCGTCGCCGCGCAGAAGCCCGCACCCGCCTTCCTGGTCGCCAGCGGCAGCCTGCCCCCCGGCGTGGCACCCGATTTCTACGCTCGCGTCGCCCGGCTCGCGCATCGGCTGGGCGCGCGGCTGGTGCTCGATACCTCCGGCCCCGCGCTGAAACAGGCGGGTCACGGCGTCTATCTGATTAAACCGAGCCTGCAGGAGCTGCGCGAACTGGTGGGGCACGACATCCGAACCGAGTCGGAGGAGGAGGCGGCCTGCGCCGGGCTAATCGCCGAGGGCCGTTGCGAGGTCGCCGTGCTGTCGCTCGGCGAGCGCGGCGCGCTGCTCGCCACCGCCGGCATGCACCGGCGCTTCCGGCCGCTGAAGGTCAAGGTACGCAGCACGGTCGGCGCCGGCGACAGCATGGTCGCCGGGATCGTGCTCGGCCTTGCCCGCGGCGAGGACCTGGTCGCCTCGGTCCGCCTCGGCATCGCCGCGGCCACCGCCGCGCTGACCCGGCCGGGCACGCAGCTCTGCCATCCCGAGGATGTCCGGCGCTTCCATCTCCGGCACACCGAGCATGCGCCGGGCGCCACCGAGCGCGCCGCCGCCGAGGCCGCGCCGCGCTAGCCCTTCCTTGACGCAAATCAATGCGCGGCGCCGCGAACCGCCGATGATTCCGCGCGGGTCCGCGCGATGTCGCGGTCCGGGAGGCAGAGATGAACTCGATCAGCGGCGACTTGCAGCTCCAGCAGCGGGTGATCGCGGAGCTCGAATTCGAGCCCGGCGTGGACGCGGCCCATATCGGGGTGAGCGCGCGCGAGGGCGTGGTCACCCTTTCCGGCCATGTCGGCTCCTATGCCGAGAAACACGCGGCCGAGGCGGCGGCGCGCCGCGTCAAGGGCGTGCGCGCGGTGGCGCAGAACATCGACATCCATTTCCCGACCGACAGCAAGACCGGCGACGACGAGATCGCCGGCCGGGTGGTCCGCGTCCTCAACTGGCACGGCTCCGCGCCGGACGGCAGCATCGGCGTCAAGGTCGAGCACGGGGTCGTCACGCTGGCCGGCGAGGTCGACTGGTTCGTGCAGAAGACGCGGGCGGAGGCCGACGTGCGCCGCCTGAGCGGGGTGCGCGAGGTGCTCAACGAGATCAAGGTGCGGCTCAACCTGCGCGCCGAGGACATCCGCCGGCAGATTCTGGCCGCCATCGAGCGCCATGCCGGGATCGAGTCCGATTCGATCACCGTGGTGGTCGACGGGCCGAAGGTGGTCCTCGGCGGCAGGGTCAAGCTCGCCGCCGAGCGCGAGACCGCGGAGAACATCGCCTGGCTGGCGCGCGGCGTCTCCGAGGTCGAGAACCGCATCCTGGCGGGCGGCAAGGCGCGCTAGGCGGCGCCGGTCCGCGCGCGGGCGGGACGAAGCGATGTCGAACGCATACTGCGCGGTATTGTGGATCGACTACGACTCGGCGCAGGTCGTGTTCTACGATTCCGACTACCGCATCGTGAGCGCGATCTATCCCTATCGCCCCAGCCAGACTCTGCGCGGCGAGGGCGTCGCTCACGGCAACGATGCGCTCTTCCGCAACGCCGCCGAGGGATTGCGGGCCGCGAAAGGCGTCCTCCTCCTCGGCCCCTCCGGCGCCAAGGACGCGTTCGCGCGCTTCGCCGCCGCGCAGGCTCCCGATGTCGCCGCGCGCATCCGCGCCGTATTGCCGATGGATCGGGCCAGCGACGACGAGCTTGTCGCCAAGGCGCGGGAACTGTTCGGACCGGCCGGCTGCGAGGACGTCCCGCCTCCGGCCGCCGCCGCGGCGTGAAGTCCAGCGCGGCGTGAGGCGGGCGCGCCGCTAGCGCGCGGCCAGCGCCAGCCGCACCAGTTCGGAAAGGCTCTTGGCGCCCGCCTTGTGCATCACCCGGGCGCGATGCACCTCGACCGTGCGCGGGCTCATCCCCAAATCGTGCGCGATGATCTTGTTGGGCCGGCCCGCGACCAGGGCGTCGAGAACCTCGCGCTCGCGCGGCGTGAGCGTGGCGAGCCGCTCGACGATCGCCGCGCGCTCGGCCTTGCGCGCGCCCACCTGCCGTCCCGCCTCGATCGCCTCGCCGACCGCGTCCAGCAGCGCCTTTTCCTTGAACGGCTTCTCGATGAAGTCGCTGGCGCCGCCCTTCAGCGCCCGGATCGCAGTGGGCACGTCGCCATGCCCGGTCATCATCACCACCGGCAAGTCGGCGCGGAGCTCGCGCAACCGGCGCAGCAGCTCGATCCCGTCGATCCCCGGCATGCGCAGATCGGTCAGCACGCAGCCCGGCGCGGCGTCCCGAGCCACGGCCAGGAATTCCTGCGCCGAGGCGAAAGCGCGCACCCGTAGGCCCGCGGCTTCCAGCAGCAAGGCGGTCGAGGCGCGCATCGCCTCGTCGTCGTCGATCAGGTGCACGCAACTGGATTGGCTCACGTTTCCGTGCCTGGGCGGGACGGGCGGCAATTCTAGCAGAGCGGGGCAGGGTACCGGAAACCGCATGCGGGGCTGCGGGGCCGCGCGGACGGGCTATATCGAGGGCAGGGAGGCCTACGTAGAAATACGTACGTGCATTCCCCAAGTATCGGGGCCCGCCTCCCAGGCCTAGCCTTCGTGTCAGCGCGAAGTCCTCGCAACGAAGGAGAGCGTCATGCAGGCTCAGCTCGCCACCCGCCCCGTCCCCGCCGACCGCGACCTCCGCTGGCGTCCCCAATACGGGACCTTGCTCCGCGGATCCGCGCCCGCCGCTTTCGGGGGCATCGACGCGCTCGGCACCGTTCTCCTCGTCTCCCGCGACAAGGAAGTCTACGCCGAAGGCGATCCGGCCGAGTTCTGCTACAAGGTGGTGGCCGGCGCGGTGCGCACCGTGAAGCTGATGCCGGACGGGCGCCGCCAGGTCGCGGAGTTCTACCTGCCGCGCGAGCTGTTCGGCTTCGACGCCTGCCCGGTCCGCTATCTGAGCGCCGAGGCGGTCGCCGACGCGACCCTGATCCGCTATCCCTATCGCCGCATCGAGGCGCAGGCCGAGCGGGACGGCAACCTGGCCCGCGGCCTGCGCGATCTGGCCTCGGGCAGCCTGCGCAAGGCGCACGAGCAGATGCTGCTGCTGGCGCGCAAGTCGGCGCAGGAGCGGATCGCCTCGTTCCTGATGGACCTGGCCCGGCGGCAGGTGGACGGCGAAGACGCGGCGATCGAGCTGCCGATGTCGCGCGCCGACATCGCCGACCATCTCGGCCTCACCCTGGAAACGGTCAGCCGCGTGCTCAACCGGCTGCACCGCGACGACGTGATCAACCTCGCCTCGACCCACCGCGTCGAGATCGTCGACGCCGCCGTCCTCGATCGCATGGGCGGCGAAGCCTGGTCGAGCCGGGCCTAGAAGAACCGAATCGCGGCCGCTGGCGCCGCAACCCATGCGGAATGGAGAGTCAAGATGAGCGCCCCCAACTACGTACGCTGGTTCAAGGATCTGCGCGTCAACGACGTGGCCCTCGTGGGGGGCAAGAACTCGTCGCTCGGCGAGCTCTACACCGCCTTCCCGCCGGGCACCGTCAAGGTGCCCAACGGCTTCGCCCTGGTCGCGCAGAGCTATCGCGACGCGTTGACCAAGGCCGGCGCCTGGGACCGCCTGCATGCGCTGCTCGACGACCTCGACAAGTCGAACGTCCAGCAGCTCGCCGAGCGCGCGTCCAAGGCCCGCGATCTGGTGTATTCCGCCACCGGCACCGAATGGCTGCGCCAGGAGATCGTCGACGCCTACCATGCGCTCGAGGCGCAGTACGGCAAGAACGTCGCGGTTGCCGTGCGCAGCTCGGCCACCGCCGAGGATCTGCCCAACGCGAGCTTCGCCGGCCAGCACGACAGCTACCTGCACGTGGTCGGCGACGAGGACGTGGTCGAGGCCTGCCGCAACTGCTTCGCGTCGCTGT
>JASHSH010000107.1 GCA_030040955.1 Rhodospirillales bacterium | reverse complement strand
ACTGGAAGGCCCAGCCGCCCGGCGCGAGCCTCGGCCGGCGCGCGGTCCAGTCGCCCGCTTCGAACACCTGCCTTCCCATCAGCCAGTCGGCGCCGCGCATCGCGGATTCGAATTTGGCCGCGCCGTCCGCCTCGGCGAGCGCAAGGCCCGCGAGCACGGTGTCCCAGACCGGCGACAGACAGGGCTGCACCCAGGCGCTGCCGTCCGCCTCTTCCACCACCAGGCGGCGCAGCGCGCGCTTGGCCGCGACGACCCGGGGGCCGTTGCGGTCGACGCCGAGCGCGTCGTACATCATCACCGAATTGACGATGGCCGGAAAAATGCCGCCGAGCCCGTCCTCGCCGTTGCCACGCGCATCGACCCAGCGCGCGGCGCGTTCGATCGCCCGACGGCGCCATCGGCCCGGGAAACGCGGCTCGATCCGGCGCAGCAGGGAATCGAAGCGCAGCAGGAACCGCGCCCAGCGCGAGCGCGGACGGGCGAAGTTCCAGCCGGCCACGCGATCCGGCGGCACGACGAACAACTCAGCGATGTTGAGGCCCAGCGGGTTGCGGGCGAGCGGCTTGCGCGACATCAGCACGAGGAGCGGCACCAGCACGGTGCGCGACCAGTAGCTGATCTTGTCGAGATGGAACGGGAACCAGCGCGGCAGCAGCACGATCTCGACCGGCATCGCCGGCACCGCTCGCCAGGGCACCTGGCCGAACAGGGCAAGAAGGACGCGGGTGAAGACATTGACCCGCGCCGCGCCGCCGCGCTCGAGGACCGCGTCGCGGGCGCGCGCCATGTGCGGGGCGCGCGGATGGTCGCCAATCGCCTTGAGCGCGAAATACGCCTTTACCGACGCACTGATGTCGAAATCGCCGCCATGGAACAGGGGCCAGCCGCCGGAGGCGGTCTGCCGGCGGCGCAAATAGACGCCGATGCGCGCTTCGAGCTCGGGGTCGCGCTCGCCGAGATAGTGCAGAAGCAGGACATATTCTGCCGGGATGGTCGCGTCCGCCTCGAGCGGGAAGGCCCAGTGCCCGTCGGCGCGCTGGGCGGCGCGAAGCCGGTCGGCAGACGCCTCGATGGCGGAATTCAGCTCCGCCAAATCCGCCCCGGCGGCGCCCGCTTCGCTCGCCGAGGAAGGCGGCGCGGCGTCCGCTTCGTGCACCCGCGCGTCAGCAAATCCCATGGCGCAGCAGGTACCATAGTTTGCGGGACGGCGGAACCCGCACGCGTTCGATGCCGGCGCCTTCGCCCCGCTCGCAGCGGCCGAGAAGATCGCGGTAGGTGACCGCCATCAACGCCGCCGGACGCATCGCGCGGCGCGAGCAGCGCGCCATCGCGGTACTGGCGGCGGCGAACTGCGTCCGCGCCCGCCCGGCCAGCTCGGCGCAGGCGGCGCCCAGGCTCGGATGCGCGAGGACGGCGGTCGGTTCGCGCACAGCAATTCCGTGTCGCGCCAGCAGCTCGTCGGGCAGATAGAGCCGCCCCATGTCGGCGTCTTCCCGCAAATCGCGCAGGATGTTGGTGAGCTGGAGCGCCCGACCCAGTGTATTGGCCAGGTCAAGGCCCGCCGGGCCGGCCTCGCCGAAGACTCGCACCGAGAGGCGCCCCACCGCGCAGGCAACCCGATCGCAATAAAGATCGAGCCTGGATTCGGACGGCCGCACCATCTCGCCGCGCGCATCCATCGCGCAGCCGTCGATGACGGCAAGGAAGTCGGCGCGATCGAGCGCGTATTCACCGACCGGGCCGGCAAGCGCCCGGGTGATCTCTTCACCGGCCCGGCCGGAATAGAGCGCCTCGATGTGCCTGCGCCAAACATCGAGCCCGGCCAGCCGTTGCGCCGGCGCGCCATCGCCATCGGCGATGTCGTCGACCTCGCGGCAGAAGGCGTAGATCGCATACATGGCGAGGCGGCGGCGCCGTTCCAACATCCGCATGCCCCAATAGAACGAGCTGCGCGAACGCCGCACCCGCTCGGTCACCAGCCGCGCGAGCGCCGGATCGTCGAGCGCCCATTCCGCGCCCGGTCCGCTCATCTCCCGCCACCCATGCCGCGAACGAGCGCACCCAGCGCCGTGCGCAGCGATCCAACCGGCCCCAGCGCGACCCGACCGGCGAGCGGATCCCGCCTCGCCAGCATGCCCAGCAATCGCGCGGCCAGAGCCACGATCACCTTCGCCTCGCGCCGCAGTCCTGCACTGCGGATCGCGCGTGGCAGCGCTCGCGCCCGCTCGACCAGCGGCTCGGTCGCGGCCACCGTTCGGTCGAGGACGCGGCGCAGTTCGGGTGCCGCTTTGGGCGCCGCAAGCGCCGTCACATCGATACCCTCCGTGGCGAACCAGGCGAGCGGAAGATAGACCCGGTCGAGGCGGCGGAAATCTTGCGCGCAGTCTTGCAGATGGTTGATCACCTGCAGCGCCGCGCAGAGCGCGTCGCTCGCAGGCCAGCTTGCCCGATCCTCGCCGTGCAGATCGAGCAGATAGCGGCCCACCGGAGCGGCCGATAGACGGCAATAACCCATCAGCTCGTCCCAGTCCGCGTAGCGAGACTTGACCGCATCCTGCCGGAAGGCGGCGAGCAACTCTTGGCAATGGACGGCGTTCACGCCGCAGGCGGCGAGGGATTCGCGCATCGCCTCGGCCGAGGGCGCGTCCCCGCTCCCCTCGCCGTCGAGCGCCGCCGCCATCCGGTCGAGTCGCCGCAGCTTTTCCTCCGGGCTCAAGTCCGGCGCGTCCGCGATGTCGTCGGCGTTGCGGGCGAAGCGATAGAAGGCGCGGGCATGGGGCCGCAGCCGGCGCGCGATCAGCAGCGACGCCACGGGGAAATTCTCGTCGCCGGCGCCCTTGCTGGAGGCATGCTCGACGGCGCCGTTCATGCGCCCCCGCCGGCGCGTGGAGCGACACGCCCCTTCCATGCGCCGCCGCTTCCCCGCCAGTGGCGGAGCGCCGAATCGAGCGTCGCGCCGAGGAAGAACAGCGCCACCAGGGGCAGCAGCGGCGCCCACCAGCCCGACACTCGATAGAAGCGCAGGATCGGCAGATAGGAGAGCGTCAGCATCGCCCAGGCGCAGGACCAGCCGGGAGAAGTCCAGCCGCAGGCGACGGCGAGGAACGGAGGGGCGACCAAGCCGGCGAGGAGTCCGGCGCAGGCTCCCGCCAGGCGCAGCGGCGAGTGCCCGAGCTCGGTATAAGCCGAGCGCGCGATCATCCGCCATAGTCCGGCCCAATCGTGGCGGCGGATGCTGCGCGCCTTCCGGGTCAAAGCCAGCGACAGCCGCCCGCCCGAGCGCTTGATTGCTGCCGCCAACGCACAGTCGTCGATCAGCGCGCAGCGGATCGCGCCCATCCCGCCGGCCGCCGCCAGTGACTCGCGACGCTGCAGCATATGCCCACCCGCCGCCGCCGCGGTGCGCATCCTCGGTTCGGCCACCCAGCGGAAGGGATATAGAAGTCGGAAGAAATGGACGAAGGCCGGCGATATTGCCCTCTCGGCGAGAGTATCGGTGGCAAGCAGCACCATGCGCGAGACGAGGGCGAAATCTCCAGCGAGAAGATGCGCCGCGGAGTCCCGGACGGCGGCCGGCTCGTGCACGATATCGGCATCGGCGAAGAGCAGCAGTTCGGCCCGCGGGAACGAACTCTCCGCCTCCGCGACGCCTTGCGCCATCGCCCAGACCTTGCTGGCCCAACCCGCCGGTCTCGGCGCGCCCGCGATCACGCGCAGCCTGGATTCCGCCCGCAGCGACGCGGCCGCCGCGCGGGCGAGACCGCCGGTGCCATCGCCGCTTTGATCGTCGACCAGCACCAGGTCGAGCCGGCCCGGATAGTCCTGCGCGAGCAGCGAGCCGATGCAGGCGCCGACGCTCTCCGCCTCGTCGCGGGCGGGAATGATGGCGACGATGTCGGGCCAGCGCGGCGGAACGGGCGGCGCCGGTTCCTCCTCGATCAGCCAGAAGCGGCCGCGCGCGAGCAGCAGCCACGCCCATGCCGCGGCCACGGTCCAGCCGAGAATGCCGAGCTCGTTCATCCGAGATATCCGGCGTCGCGAAACCAGCGCACGGCATCGAGGAATGCGAGTTCGGCCGGGCGGTGGCGGTAGCCCAATTCGCGCTCGGCCCTGTCGGAGCGGTACCACATCCGATCGCGCGCCATGCGCAGCCCGTCGATGGTGGCGAGCGGCTCGCGCCCGGTGACGCGGCCCCAGGCCTCGGCAACCACCGCTACCGGGTAGAGAGCCCGCCGCGGCAGCTGGACGCGCGGGGGTTTGCGCCCCACGATGCGCGCGATGGCGGTGAGAATCTCGGCCAGAGTCAGATTCTCGCCGCCCAATATGTAGCGCTCGCCCACCCTGCCTTTGTCGCGCGCGAGCAGATGGCCCTCGGCCACGTCGTCGACATGCACCACGTTCAGGCCGGTATCGACATAGGCCGGCATTCGTCCCGTCGCTGCGGCCACGATCATCCGTCCGGTGGGCGTGGGCTTGACGTCGCCGGGACCGACCGGCGTGGACGGGTTCACGATCGCCGCGCGCAGCCCCTCCTCCGCCACCATGCGGCGCAGCTCCGCCTCGGCGAGGAATTTCGAGCGTTTGTAGGGCCCGATCATGTCGGCCACCGTGCTCGGCGCGGTCTCGTCCGCGCCCCCGCCGTCGCCGTGCCCCAGCACCGCCACCGAGCTGGTGTAGACGATGCGCGCGATCCCCGCCGCCATCGCCGAGCGCATGAGCAAGCGGGTACCGTCGATATTCGCGCGCATCATCGCCGGTGGGTCGCGGACCCACAATCGGTAATCGGCGGCGACATGGAAGACCGAGTCGCATCCCGCCACGGCCGCGCGCAACGATGGCTCGTCCTCGAGGTCGCCGAGCGCGGTCTCGACATCCAGGTCGGCCAGGTTGCGCCGGTCGCTCGACGGGCGCACGAACACGCGCACGCGCTCGCCTCGCCGCAGCAGCGCGCGCGCGACGGCGGCGCCGACGAATCCCGTCGCCCCCGTCACCAGCGCAAGCCCGCTCACGCCGCTCCCTCCGCGACGCGCGCGGCTTCGGTCGCCGCCGCCCGTCCCGAACGGATCGCCCCTTCGATCGTGCAGGGGAGCCCGGTCGCGGTCCAATCGCCGGCAAGGAACAGGTTGTCGCCGAGCCGTGTCGCCGGACGGCGCGATTCGGTTTCCGGCGTGTGCAGCAGCGTGGCGCGCTTCTCCTTCACGATGCGGGCGGCGACGGGCGCGCCGCGCAAATCGAGCGCGCGGCGGAGATCGTTCCACAGCATCTCCGAGATCGCGTCACTGTCGGCTTCCACGAGCTGGGCCGCCGCGCTCACCGTCACCGAGAGAACGTCGCCGCGGCGGAATACCCATTGCGCCGTGCCGCCCAGGATGCCGAGCGCTTGTCCGTCGGCCAGCGAGTCCGGCATCGCCGCCGCGCGAAAATGCGCGTTCACGATGGGACTGTCGGGCAATTCGGGCGTCCCGATCAGCCGCGCGTCCGCCCACCAGGGCAGGGCGAGCACGACCATGTCGTTGCGCCCGAGGACGACACTGTCCGAGTCAAAGACCAGCTCGGTCGCGGCACCGGCGCGCATCTCGATCCGGCGAAGTACGCGACCCAGACCGATCCGGGCACCCCGCGCGGCGAGCGCGCGCAATGCGGGTTCGACGAAGGTGGCCGACAGGGTCTTGCCGCTCACATGCATGCGCGCAGCAGCCGGCCCGCGCCAGACGCTCTCGCGCAGCACCGCTCGGAACAGCGCGGCCGAGCCCGCGCGCGCGTCGGTGTTGAGGCTGGCGGTGGCCATCGGCTCCCATAGCAGCCGGTAGTGCGAGGCCGCTCCAAGACGCTCGAACACGGTACCGCGATCGTCGAGGCCGAGATTCCAAAGGGACGAGGCGACGGCGGCGACCATGCCGGGCAGCGACGGCGTCCAGCGCCGGCCGGTGACGAGATCGGCCACCGTCTGGATCAGCGGCAGCGGGCACAGTGCGGTTTCCGCTCCGATACGCCGAAGATAGCGGCGGGTGGCGCGATTTCCCCCCAACACGACATGCGTGCCGTTGTCGACCTGGCGGCCGGTGGCGGCGTCCTCGAACGAACGGCAGCGTCCGCCCGCCTGCTTCGCGCCTTCGTGGACGACAACGTCCAAGCCCGCATCCGCCGCGTCGAGCGCGCAAGCGAGACCGGCCAGGCCAGCGCCAACCACGTGCAAGGTCATGGCGCGCGGACGGACGAAGATGGCGGGATCGGATGCATGCGCGGGCGCGAACCGGTCGGCGGTGACGGTTGGTATATCACGCGCGCAAAAAGAAGGGGCCGGTGTCGCCACCGGCCCAAGTTTAGGGAGGAAACGTCCAAGAAGTGCAGCAGAGAGAATGATCGCAGACCATTCTTGCTGCACCCGCGAAATATAGGAGAGGTTCGCGCTGCAACGCAAGATAAATCCCACGAATTAGGGGAAACCCAGCTATGCGCAATTAGCACGTTGAATTCACGCAGATAATTTGGACGCCGCAAATCCGACAGGGCAAATCGCCGTTTGGCATGAGGTTCGCATATCCAGCGACCGGAATGGCTGTCGTTGGAGTGCGTGACGATGGGTTCGAAGCTTGGATCGGTGTTCGTGTGCATGGCGCTGGCGCTGCTGGCGGCCGGTGTACCGGCTCGCGCGGCAACCACCGACGATAGCCGCATTTGTGGCCAGGAGACGGCCCGCCAGGAGCAGGCGCTGCGCATCCCGGACCGTCTGCTTCACGCCATTTCGCTTGTCGAATCGGGCCGCTGGGACCCGGATCGGCAGGCAAGTTTTGCCTGGCCCTGGACCGTGACCGCCGAGGGCGAAGGGCGATTCCTGCCGACCAAGGCCGCGGCCATCTCGGAGGTGAAGAAGCTCCAGTCGCGCGGGGTGACGAATATCGATGTCGGCTGCATGCAGGTGAACCTGCAAGCGCATCCCGACGCGTTCCGGAATCTTGACGAAGCCTTCGATCCGGCGACCAACGTCGCCTACGGCGCGCAGTTCTTGACCGAGCTTTATGCTGCAACGCGAAATTGGGCGCAGGCCTCGGCTTATTACCATTCGCAGACGCCGCCACTCGCGGCCGCCTACAAGTCGCGCCTGCTCGCCGCCTGGGACGCGGCGCGCCGCCGCCCGGACGATCGGCTCCTCGATACGCTCGCCGAGATCGAAAATCGCCCCGCCGCCGGCATGATCCTGCCCGGGTCGCTCGCCGGCGCGGACCCAAACGTCGTGGCCGCCCTGCCCGCGTCCGACGCCGCCCAGATCGGCGCCGCGCACCTCGCCAAGACGCTGGCCGAGCGCGCCGAGGCCAAGCGCGCCGCCGACGCCTTTCGCCAGGCGGCGCTTGAGAAGTACCGGCAACACAAGCTACAGATGGCGGACAACCGCGGCTGAACGCTCCGCATGCCGGAATCGGATTCGCCGGCGCTGGTCGCCGATATCGGCGCGACCAACGCCCGCTTCGCCCTGATCGTGCCGGGCGGACGCGACATCGTCGCGCCGCTGGTTCTGCCCTGCGCCCAATTCCCCGGACTCGGCGAGGCGGCACTCGCCTATCTGGATCGGGCGAAGCCGGCGCGCAAACCGCGACTCGCCGCCTTCGCGGTCGCCGGTCCCGTGCTCGGCGACGTGGTCACGCTCACCAATCATCCCTGGCGCATCGTGGTGCCCGAGGTTCGCGCCGTGCTCGGCCTGGACCGCATCGAGATGATGAACGACTTCGTGGCCCAGGCGCGCTCGGTGCCGCTGCTCGCCGACGGCGACCGCGCTCTGGTGCTGCCGGGCGCCCCGGGCGCGCGCGGACCGATCGCCGTGGTCGGACCCGGCACCGGCCTCGGAGTCGGCGCCATCGTGCCCGACGGAAGCCGGTGGATTCCGATCGCCACCGAGGGCGGCCACGCCACGCTCGCCGCCGCCGACGACCGCGACGCCGCGGTGCTTTCCTGGCTGCGCGCCCGATTTGGCCACGCATCCGCAGAGCGCGTGCTGTCGGGTCCAGGCCTGGTCAATCTGTACGAGGCCGTGGCCGCGCTCGCCAATGCCGAGGCCGCGTCCGTCACGCCCGCGCAAGTCGCCGAGCGCGCCGAGGTCGGCGACAGGCTGGCGGTCGAGACGGTCGAGCTGTTTCTCGCCATGCTCGGCGGATTCGCCGGCAGCCTCGCGCTGATCTTCGGCGCGCGCGGCGGGGTCGCGGTGGCGGGCGGAATCGTGCCGCGTCTGCTACCCATGCTGCCCGCCTCGCGCTTCGCCGAGCGCTTCCTGGCCAAGGGCCGCTTCCGCGACTACCTGGCGGCGATTCCGGTGCAGGTTGTCACGCATCCGCTGCCCGCGTTCCTCGGCCTGGCCGGATTGTTGGCCGACGCC
>JASHSH010000106.1 GCA_030040955.1 Rhodospirillales bacterium | reverse complement strand
CTATTCCAACACCGGCGGCCAGGCCTCGAAGGCGACCCCCCTCGGCGCCGTCGCCAAATTCGCCGCCGCCGGCAAGCGGGTCGCGCGCAAGGACCTCGCGCTGCAAGCGATCGCCTACGGCAACGTCTATGTCGCGCAGGTGGCGATGGGCGCGAACCCGCAGCAGACGCTGCTCGCCTTCCGCGAGGCGGAGGCCTGTCCCGGCCCTTCGCTGATCCTCGCCTATTGCCATTGCATCATGCATGGCATCGACATGCAGCACGGCATGAAGCAGCAGGACCTGGCGGTGGCCAGCGGCTACTGGCCGCTGTTCCGCTACAACCCGGCGATGCGCGCGGCCGGCGAGAATCCGTTCCGGCTCGATTCGCCGCGCCCGACGATCGGATTCCGCGACTACGCCTACAACGAGATCCGCTACAAGGGCCTCGTCCAGTCGCGTCCGCGGGAGGCGGAAGAGCTGATCGAGATGGCGCAGCGGGCGATCGAGGAGAAATACCGCAGCTACGAGGAGATGGCGGGCTGGGGCGCAGAGCGCTTTCACCCGGCCAAGGCGGGCGCGTGCCCGGCCTGAGGATGCAAGCTTGCCCCCGGTCTTGTCCCCTGCCCGTCAACCTGCGCCAACGCGTCGAGTGGGCAATGCCGGCGCACGCGCGGTCCAGCCAATGCGCCCCGCCCGCATTCGCCGCTTCTTGGCGGCGATGGATTGGAATGCAACTCTCGGCGGCCGGAACGCAGAGTATCTTTCGGGCCGGCGCCGCATCGCACCGGGCTAGGATCGAAGGCAAGGAGGAGGGGACGGCGGCTTCATGTCCATCCGCAATTTCGACAAGCTGTTCGGCCCCGCCTCCATCGCCGTGATCGGCGCCTCGTCGCGCGCCGATTCGGTCGGCGGCGTGCTGTGGCGCAACATCCGGCGCGCCGGATTCAAGGGCCAGATCTGGCCGGTCAATCCGCGGCACGCCTCGCTCGATGGCGTCGCCGTGGCCAAGGATGTCGCCGGGCTTCCCGGCGCGCCCGATCTCGCGGTGATCGCCACGCCGCCCGCCACCGTGCCCGGCCTGGTGAGCGAGCTCGGCGCGCGCGGCACCCGCGCCGCCGTCATCATCACCGCCGGCTTCGGCGAACTGGGCGCCGAGGGCAAGCGGCTCCAGCAGGCCACGCTCGACGCCGCCCGGCCGCATCTGATGCGCCTGGTGGGGCCGAACTGCGTCGGCGTGATGGTGCCGGGCGCGGGACTCGACGCCAGTTTCTCGCATATCGCGCCGAAGAGCGGAAACTTGGCCTTCGTGAGCCAGTCCGGCGCGATGATCACCGCCGTGCTCGACTGGGCGGCGGCGCGCGAGATCGGCTTCTCGCAGGTGGTCTCGCTCGGCGACATGGCCGACGTCGATTTCGGCGACATGCTCGATTTCCTCGCCGGCGACGGCCGCACGCGCGCGATCCTGCTCTATGTCGAGGGTCTGCGCGAGGCGCGCAAGTTCATGTCGGCGGCGCGCGCCGCGGCGCGGGTCAAGCCGGTGCTCGTGGTCAAGGTCGGCCGCTTCGCCGAAAGCGCGAAGGCGGCGGCCTCGCATACCGGCGCGCTGGCCGGCTCCGACGCGGTCTACGATGCCGCCTTCCGCCGCGCCGGCATGCTCCGCGTCGGCGACATGATGGAATTGTTCGACGCGGTCGAGACGCTGGCGCTCACCCGCCCGCTGCGCGGCGAGCGGCTGACCATCCTCACCAACGGCGGCGGGCCGGGCGTGCTGGCCACCGATTCCCTGATCGGGCTCGGCGGACATCTCGCCCTGCCATCGGCCGGCACGCTGGCCAAGCTGAATGCGCTGCTGCCGCCGACCTGGAGCCACGGGAACCCGGTCGATATCATCGGCGACGCCGACGGCAAGCGCTACGCCGCGGCGCTGTCCGCCCTGCTCGAGGACGAGGGCAGCGACGCGATCCTGGTGATGAATTGCCCCACCGCGCTGGGCGATGCCGAGGACTGCGCGCGCGCGGTGATCGAAACCCTGGCCAAGGACGCGCCCGGCGGCCTGGGCCGGCCGATGGTGCTCACCTCCTGGCTCGGCGAGCGCACGGCGCGGGCCGCGCGCGAACTGTTCGAGCGGGCCAAGCTGCCGACCTACGACACGCCCGACAGCGCGATGCGCGGCTTCATGCACCGAGTCCAGTACCGCCGCAACCAGGAACTGCTGCTTCAGGTGCCCGCCGCGCACGCCGACGAATTCGAGCCCGATATCGGGCGCGCGCGGGAGATCGTGCGCCGCGCGCTGGAGGCCAAGCGCGATTGGCTCGAAATCGACGAGGTCTCCGGCCTGCTCGCCGTCTACGGCATCCCGTTCGCCGCGCCGGCCCTCGTCGCCGATCCCGATTCGGCCGGCCAGGCCGCCGCGCGGCTCGGCTTCCCGGTCGCGCTGAAGATCCGCTCGCCCGACCTCACCCACAAGAGCGACGTGGGCGGCGTGGTGCTCGACCTGCGCTCGGCCGAAAGGGTACGCGACGAGGCCGCGCAGATGTTGGAGCGCATCCGCGCGCGGCGGCCCGCGGCCCGCATCGACGGATTCATGGTCCAGCCCATGATCCGCCGCCCCGACGCGGTCGAGCTGATCGTCGGGGTCGCCACCGATTCGGTGTTTGGTCCCATCGTCATGTTCGGCCACGGCGGCACCGCGGTCGAGCAGCTGAAGGACGCGGCGATCGAGCTGCCGCCGCTCAACGAGGCGCTGGCGCTGGCGCAGATGGAGCGCACCCGGGTCTGGCGCCTGCTCCAGGCCTATCGCGGCCGGCCGGCGGCCGACATCCACGGCCTGGCCCGGCTGCTGACCCGCGTCGCCCAGCTGGCCGCCGATCTGGGCGAGGTGGCCGAGCTCGATCTCAACCCGGTGCTCGCCGATTCGTCGGGCGTGATCGCGGTCGATGCTCGCATCCGCGTCGCGCCGAGCGCGAAGCCGGCGGAGGCGCGGCTGTCGATCCGGCCCTACCCGCGCGAGTACGAGGCCGAGGCCAGGCTGCCCTCGGGAATTCCGATCCGCCTGCGTCCGATCCGGCCCGAGGACGAGGCAAAGCTGATCGAATTCGGCTCCCGCATGGACCCGCGCGATCTGCGCATGCGCTTCTTCGCATCGGTCAAGGGCATCACGCCGGAGCTGGCGGCGCGCCTGACCCAGATCGACTATGCCCGCGAGCTTGCCCTGGTCGCGCTGGCGGCAGATTCGGACGACGGGCTGGGCGTGGTCCGCATCGCCGCCGATCCCGACAATGTCGCGGCCGAGTTCGCGGTCACCGTGCGCACCGACTGGAAGAAGCGCGGCCTCGGGCATCTGCTGCTCTCGCGCATGATCGACATCGCCGCCGCGCGCGGCATCGGCCGGCTCGAGGGCAGCGTGCTGCGCGAGAATGCCCCCATGCTCGAACTGTGCGTCAATCTCGGCTTCACCTTCGCCGACGATCCCCACGATCCGGGCATCGTGCGGGCGGTGCGCGCGCTCAAGTCCTGAAAGCCGCCGGCGGCGGGCTTGCGCCAGATCAATGCACGCCCGCGCGGGCGCGCGATAATCGGGGCGTTCCCCAGGAAGCCATGGAGGCGGCCATGAGCCTGAAGAATCTGCTGGTGCATGTCGACGCCGCCGCGCATAGCGACGCCCGCGTCGCGCTCGCCGTCGAGTTCGCCCGCCGGCACGATGCCCATCTGACCGGCCTCTACGTGCTCGAGCCCAAATCCGATTTGCCCGCCGGTCCCGCCGAGATCGCCTATGGCGGCGCGCCCGCGTTGCTCGCCGCGACCCGCTCGCGCGACCGCCTGGCCGCCGCCGCGCGCCAGTTCCAGCACGCGCTCTCCGCCGCCGGCGTGACCGGCGATTGGCGCGTCGCCGAGGGCTGGCCAGAGGAGGTGGTGGCCCTGCAGGCGCGCTACGCCGACCTCGCCATCCTCGGCCAGAGCGATCCCGACGATGCGCTCGATTCCGGCACCCGCGTCGCCACCCGCGCGGTGCTGACCTCCGGCCGTCCGGCGATCGTGGTGCCCTATGCGGGCAGTCACGAATCAATCGGCGGCAATATCGTGGTGGCGTGGACCGAGACCCGCGAATCGGCGCGCGCGCTCAACGACGCGATGCCGATCCTGGTCAAGGCGGACAAGGTGACCGTGCTGGTCGTCAATCCGGGCGGGGCCGGCTATACCGGCGACGGGATGGGCGGCGCGGCCGACATCGCGCTGCATCTCGCCCGCCACGGCGTGAACGTCGAGGCCGCGCGCATCGAATCGCCCGAGGTCGGCACCGGCGACATGATCCTCAACCGCGCCTTCGATCTCGGCGCCGACCTCTTGGTCACCGGCGCCTACGGTCATTCGCAGCTGCGCGAAGCCGTGTTCGGCGGCGTCACCCGGTCGCTGCTCGACCATATGACCCTGCCGGTGCTGCTGGCGCACTGACCGCGGGGGGCCGGCTAGGCGTCCATTGCCGCACGTGCCCGCGCCGCGACCGCGTCGGGATCGCCGGCCGCGTCGATCACGCGCCATCCAAGCGGCGGCTCGATCCATCCGGCCTGGGCGCGCAGCACCTCGACCCCGGCATCCGAAGCATCGTCGGTCCGCGCCGCCACCCGCCGCTCGAGCGTTTCCATCGGAGCGGTAAGCCACAGCCCGTCGAACCGCACCCCGAGATCGCGCGCCACGTCGCCGAGTGCCACGCGCTCGGATTGGCGCGCGAACACCCCGTCCGCGATCACCGCGCGCCCGGCGGCGAGGCAAATGCGGGTCTCGTCCAGCAGCCGGCTGTAGATCTCCGCGTGATGCGCCGGCGTATAGGCGCTCGTCGGTAGCGG
>JASHSH010000105.1 GCA_030040955.1 Rhodospirillales bacterium | reverse complement strand
ACGGTCTATCGCGTGCTGGGGTGAGCGGTCAGAGCCGGGCTTGAGCGGTTCGGTTCGCGCTCCACCCCACCCTGTCCCTCCCCGTGACAGGGGAGGGGACGTGCACATCGGTCGAACCCCTCCCCCGCGCGCGCGGGGAGGGGACGTGCACGCAAGAGGAACCCCTCCCCCTCTGCGGGGAGGGGTTGGGGTGGGGGACGGCTGGGCAGGGGTAGGGCAGGGGAAGCAACCGATGGAGCGTTGGGCCGCAATCCGAATCCCGCATTCACTCCGCCTTGCCGAAGCGGGCGAAGAAGCGAGCCTTCACCTCCTCCTGCGGGATCAGGCGTCCGGCGCGCGCCGAGCGCAGGCCGGCCTCCACCTTCTCGACGAAGTCCAGTTCGGATTCGACATAGGCGCGCAGGGCGGCGTTGATCACCCAGGATTTGCTGCGCCCCGTCGCCTGCGCGAGCTTGGCGAGCCGCCTGCCCAGCTTGGCGTCGATGCGCGCCGTCACGGTCGCTTCCTTGGCCATGGCCGATCTCCGAATACAATGTATTCGATTGTATTACACGCGGTGGCCGGAACGCAATCGGCTTCCGCCTCACTTCGCCAGGATGAAATCGGCGATCGCCGCCACCGCCTGGTCCTCCACGCCGACATAGCCGTGGAAGCCGAAGGGCTCGCAGACCGGACCCTTGGGCGGGCCGCCGCCCGAGATGAACCGCACCGCGACGCGATGCGAGCCGGACAGGCGCTCGGCGATGGTCTGCGCGTTGCCGGGCGGGCTCGAGGGGCAGGCATCGTTGGCATGCGCCATCACCAGCACCGGTATCCCGATCTTGCCGAGATCGAGCGCGAGCACGCCGCCCGCCGGCGAATTGCGTCCCGACGCGCTCACCGAGGAGGTGAGCACGACCCCGTCGACGCGCGACCCCAGGCGGATCGCGGCCGAGGCCGCCGAGATGCTGCCCATGCTGGTGCCCACCAGCCAGACCGGCACCCCGGTCTTGGCGCGCAGCCAGTCGGCCACCGCGCCGATGTCGCTCGCATGCGCGGCTCCCATGCGGAAGGATTCGCTCATGCCGGTCTCGTCGGAGGGCGAATCCAGCGCGGCGATGGCGAGCCCGTGCGCGACGAAGCGCGCGCGCGAGCGGATCAGGAAATTGCCCGGCCGGTCGATCACGGCCTGGCCCTTGGCGACATGCACGCCGATCATGCCCTCGCCGCCCGGCAGCAGGATCACGGCGGCGCGCGGCGCGTCCGCCGGCCGGTCGAAGACGAAGGACTCGCTCGCGCCCGGCCGCGCCGAGAGGGTGACGGCGGTCTCCTGGGCCAGCGCCCCGCCCGCGCCGGCCGCCCAGGCGGCGAACAGCGCGAGCGCGAGGATGCTCGCGCGCATCCTCACTTCATTGCCTTTTTCAGATTTTCGTCGAGCTTGTCGAGGAACTGCGTCGTGGTCAGCCAGGGCTGCTCGGGCCCGACCAGGATGGCGAGGTCCTTGGTCATGAAGCCCGATTCCACCGTCTCGACGCAGACCCGTTCCAGCGTCGAGGCGAACTTGCCCACCTCGGGCGTGCCATCGAACTGGCCGCGATAGAACAGGCCGCGCGTCCAGGCGAAGATCGAGGCGATCGGGTTGGTCGAGGTCGCCTTGCCCTTCTGGTGCTCGCGGAAGTGCCGCGTCACCGTGCCGTGCGCGGCCTCGGCCTCCACCGTCTTGCCGTCCGGGGCCAGCAGCACCGAGGTCATCAGGCCGAGCGAGCCGAAGCCCTGCGCCACCGTGTCGGACTGCACGTCGCCGTCATAGTTCTTGCAGGCCCAGACATAGGCGCCCGACCATTTCAGCGCCGAGGCCACCATGTCGTCGATCAGCCGGTGATCGTAGGTGGTGCCGATCTTGTCCATCTCGGCCTTGAATTCCTTCTGGTAGATCTCCTGGAACAGGTCCTTGAAGCGCCCGTCATAGGCCTTGAGGATGGTGTTCTTGGTCGACAGATACACCGGCCATTTCTTCGCCAGCCCGTAGTTGAAGCAGGCGCGCGCGAAGCCCCGGATCGATTCGTCGAGATTGTACATGGCCATCGCGACGCCGCCGCCGGGGAAGTCGAACACATCGTGGCTGATCGGCGCGCCGCCGCCCTTCGGCGTGAAGGTGATGGTGAGCTTGCCCGGGCCCGGGGTGACGAAGTCGGTGGCGCGGTACTGGTCGCCGAACGCGTGACGGCCGATCACGATCGGCTGGGTCCAGCCGGGCACCAGGCGCGGCACGTTGCGGCAGATGATCGGCTCGCGGAACACGGTGCCGTCGAGGATGTTGCGGATGGTCCCGTTGGGCGACTTCCACATCTTCTTGAGATTGAACTCCTTCACCCGCGCCTCGTCGGGGGTGATGGTCGCGCATTTCACGCCCACGCCGTGCTGCTTGATCGCGTTGGCCGCGTCCACCGTCACCTTATCCTCGGTGCGGTCGCGGTTCTCGATGCCGAGGTCGAAATAGAGCAGCTCGACGTCGAGATAGGGGACGATCAGCTTGTCCTTGATGAACTTCCAGAGAATCCGCGTCATCTCGTCGCCGTCGATCTCGACGATCGGCTTGGCCACCTTGATCTTGGGCATTGGGCGCTTCCCCGGGCTGGCAGGAGGGCAGGGGCGGGAGACTAGCATCGCCCCCAATGCCCGCAAAGACGCAGGCCCGCGGCCTCGCGACCAGCGCCGCGTTGCGATCCTCATGCTTCGAGACGGGGCCTTCGGCCCCCCTTAGCATGAGGATCAATGCATTTGCTGGCCTCGTCCCGAGCTTTGTCGAAGCCTCATCCCGAGCGAAGTCGAAGCCTCGTCCTGAGCTTTGTCGAAGCCTCGTCCTGAGCGAAGTCGAAGGATGAGGCTCCCGGGGTGCTCACCTCCTCGGCGGCTTGGCCTCCAGCCCCATGCGCCGGCCAGCCGCGTCGGGAATCGGCAGCGCGCGATGCGCCTCCCATAGCGCTTCCAGCCGCGCCCGCGTCTCCTCCCGCCAGGGCGAGGCGCGGCGCGTCGCGAAGTCGACATGCAGCATCAGGATTTCGTTGCTCGCGGCGCGCTCGCCATCGTTGCGGCGCATCGCGTGGAAGATGTGGCAGCGCTTGGCGTCGAAGCCGAGCAGCTGGGTGGAAACGCGGAAGCGCTCGCCCTCGCGCAACTCGCGCTCATAGGTGAAATGCGCCTCGACCGCGAACACCATGCCGAGCCGGTGTTCGACGTAAGCCCAGCCCACGCCAAGCTGGTCGCAGAAATCGTCGCCCGCCTTGTCGAACGCCACCCCGTAATAGCCGACATTCATATGTCCGTTGCCATCGACCCAGCCGGGCAGCACGGCGCCGGCGTGGCGGTCGAAGGGCGCGGAGGTGTCGAGCGCGGGCAGGGGATAGGGGAGCGGCATCGGGTTCGGCGCGGCGCGGACGATCGGTGCCGCGATCCTAGGCAGCGCGCAGGCGCCCGGCAACGCGGCCATGCGCGGGGCGGGGGTTGCGGCTCCGTATGCGCTCGTGTACCAAGGCTCTCGGGGGCGTGTGCTGTCCACCCGTCCAACGGAGGTCACATGCGTCGAATCGGTGCAATCCAGGCAGGAGTAGCGGCCGGGCTCCTGCTCTGCGTCACGGCGGCCGCGCAGGAAATGAAGCCCGACGAGCTGCTCAAGGCCCGCCAGGGC
>JASHSH010000104.1 GCA_030040955.1 Rhodospirillales bacterium | reverse complement strand
CCGATCCGAGCGGCAGAGCAGAATGTCCGGCTGGATACCGACCGACAGCAGTTCCTTCACCGAATGCTGGGTGGGCTTGGTCTTCAGTTCGCCGGCCGAGGGGATGAACGGCAGCAGCGTCAGGTGGATGAACAGGCTTTGGCCCCTGCCCAGCTCGTTGCCGAGCTGGCGGATGGCCTCGAGGAACGGCAGGCTCTCGATGTCGCCGACCGTCCCGCCGATCTCGCACAGGACGAAATCCTCGTCGGTCAGATCGGAGCGGATGAACTCCTTGATGGCGTCGGTGACGTGCGGGATCACCTGCACCGTCGCGCCCAGATAATCGCCATGGCGTTCGCGTGCGATCACGTTGGAGTAGATGCGCCCGGTGGTGATGTTGTCGGAACGGCGCGAGGCCACGCCGGTGAAACGCTCGTAATGGCCGAGATCGAGATCGGTCTCGGCGCCGTCGTCCGTTACATAGACTTCGCCATGTTGGTACGGGCTCATCGTGCCCGGATCGACGTTGAGATACGGGTCGAGCTTGCGCAGGCGCACCTTGAAGCCGCGCGCTTGCAGGAGCGTCCCCAAGGACGCCGACGCCAATCCCTTTCCGAGTGAGGAGACCACGCCGCCGGTGATGAAGATAAACCGGGTCATGGGCCTTCAATATACAGCAGGAGGCACCGGCGCCCAAGAGGGGCGCCGGGTTGAATCCGAGGCCGCATCTCGCCTACCGGCTGAGCGGCGCGGCGGGCGCCTCGGGGGTGGCGGGGGCCGGCTTGGGCGCCGAAAGGTCGGAAGTGGAGGAGCCCGCCGGCGCGGTGCTCGCCGGAGCGGCGCTGCCGGGCGCGCGATCCATCAACGAGGACGGCTTGGAGCGCTCGTTCGAAATCAGCGCGAGTCCCATGCTGGTGAGGAAGAAACCGGCGACCAGGATCGCGGTCGCGCGGGTCAGCAGGTTGCCCGCGGCCCGGCCCGTCATCAGGCCGCCGCCGCCGCCGATGCCCAGCGCGCCGCCTTCGCTGCGCTGAAGCAGGATCACGCCCACAAGGGCGATGGCGATCAGCAGATGGACGACGAGCAGGACGTTCAGCATCGGTAACCCGACCGGGCGGCTCCGCGACGGCGCATATATAGGGGTTCCGGCACCCCGATTGCTAGGGGCAAGTTTGGATGATCGACCAGAACTGGTCCGCCTTCAGGCTGGCCCCGCCGACCAGAGCTCCGCCCACCGAAGCCAGGGTCAGGAACGACTGCGCGTTGGCCGGCGTCACCGATCCGCCGTAGAGCACGCGCAATCCGGCGGATTTGGTCTCGCCCATGATGGCGCGCGCATCCGCCAGGATCGCCTCGTGCACCTGGGCGACATCGGCCGGGCTCGGCGTGCGGCCGGTCCCGATCGCCCAGACCGGCTCGTAGGCGATTACCGTGTCGGCCGCCGAAGCGCCTTCGGGCAACGAACCACGAAGTTGGCCAGCGACCACCCGCAAGGTCTCGCCCGCCTCGCGCTGCGCCAGCGTCTCGCCGATGGCGACGATGGCGACCAGTCCCGCCTGACGCGCCGCGGCCGCCTTGGCCCGCACTTGCGCGTCGGTCTCGCCGTGATTGGTGCGCCGCTCGGAATGGCCGAGAATCACCGCGGCGCAGCCGAGGTCGCGCAGCATCGGCGCGGATATGTCGCCCGTATGCGCGCCGGACGCGGCGGCGTGGCAGTCCTGGCCGCCGACCGCGATGGCAGAGCCTGACGCGGCCGCCACGACCCGGTCGATCGCTGTAAAGGGCGGGCAGACCATCACGTCGCAGGCCGGAGGCGCCGCCGCCATTCGCTCCGCCAAGGCGCGGACCAGTGCGACCGAATCGGCCTTCAGCCCGTTCATCTTCCAATTGCCACAGACGAGCTTGCGCGTGGACATGGGGGCCTTCTTTCAATTCGGCGCGGGCGGCCCCCATCTAGCACGCGGTGGGTGCATCGCGCATCGGCTTTTCCGTTGCCCGCGTGACCGCCGCGCAATTAAGATGCCGCCCTTCGCAAGCTTCGCGGCCATCGGTCATGCTCGGTGCCTTTCGCAGGGTCTCCCAATCCTGGATCGCCAAACTCCTGTTCGTCCCACTGATTGCGGGCTTCGCGATCTGGGGTATCGGCGACGTGCTGCGCCTGCGCGCGGCGACCCAGCCCGCCCTGGTGGTCGGCGACGAGCGGTTCGCGGCCCAGGCGGTGGTCGATGAGTTCCGCCGGGACGTCGAGCGCATGTCGCCGATGTTCAAGGGCAAGCTGACCATCGAGATGGCGCGTCAGATGGGCTTGATGGGGCAGACGCTCCAGCGGCTGATCGCGCAGAGCCTGCTCGATCAGGGGGCTCAGGGCCTCGGTCTGGTCGCCGACGACGACACGCTCTACAAATCGATCGCGGAGGTTTCCGCGTTCCATGGCGCGGACGGCAAATTCAGCCGCGACGCCTACACCCAGGTCCTACGCAACAACGGCTTCACCGAGCAGCGGTTCGAGGACGCCCAGCGGCACGATATCGTGCGGGCCGAACTGTCCGGCACGATCACGGCGGGTGCGAGCCTGCCGACCGCGCTGGTCGATCCACTGTTCCGCTACCGCGAGGAGCGTCGAATCGCGGAGATCATCCGCTACCCGGCCGACGCCTTTGCCCCGCCCGCCGTGCCCGACGATGCCGTGCTCGAAGCCTTCGTCAAGGACCATGCCGACATGTTCACCGCGCCGGAGACGCGGGATCTCTCCACCATCGTCGTCACCGTGGCGGACGCAGTGGCCGGCATCAAGCCCTCCGACGAGGAGATATCCAAGTATTATCAGGATCATCTGGCTGATTATTCGAAGAGCGAGACGCGCGCCATTCATCAGGCGCTGTTCTCGGACAAAGCCGCCGCCGACGCGCTCGTCGAAGCAGTCAAGCAGGGCAAGAGTTTCGACGAGGCGGCCGGCAAGTCGAGCACCGATCTCGGCAATGTCGAGCGCAAGGATCTGCCCTTCCCCGAACTCGCCGACGCGGCCTTCGGCGCGCAGGTACCCGGCATCGCGGGTCCGGTCCAGAGCCCGCTCGGCTGGCACGTGCTTTACGTTTCGTCCGCCTCGACCGGGGGCGCGACGCCGCTGGCGCAAGTGCGCGACGCGATCGCGACCGCGGTCGCCAAGGACAAGGCCGCCGACGAGGTCTACACGCTCTCCACCAAGATCGAGGACCAGATCGGTTCCGGC
>JASHSH010000103.1 GCA_030040955.1 Rhodospirillales bacterium | reverse complement strand
GCGCACGCGCTGCCCGGCATCGTGATCGGTTTGCTGTGGGCCGAGATGGTCACCGCCGAGGCGATCTTCTTTGCGCTCGGTCATCGCATCGCCGGGCGGCTGGGCCCGACGCGCATGCTGATGCTCGGCTCGGCCGGCGGAATTCTGCGCTGGACGGTGACCGGACTGACGACCGACCCCATCGCCCTGGCCGCGGTGCAGTGGCTGCACTGCCTGACCTTCACCGCCAACCATCTCGCCGCCATGTATTTCATCGAGCGCGCCGTGCCGCGCGATCTCTCGGCCCGCGCGCAGGCGATCTACTCTTCGGCGAGCACCGGGCTGAATTTCGGTCTGCTGCTGCCCATCGTCGGACTCTTCTACGCGCGCATCGGCGGCGGCGACGCGTTCCTGACCATGACGTTGCTGTCGGCCGGCGGGCTTGCGCTCGCGGTCCTGCTGGGGCGCACCTGGCGTGGCGGAAGCGTCATGGCGGCGCAAGCCCCCGCCGGGGTATGATGCACGCATGCCGATAGCGGCTTTCGACGGGCGTTTTGCCCCCGCGCCGGGCGCCGCGCGACTGCTCGCCGCGGCGGCGGTGGCCGCCTTGCTTGGCGCCGCCGCGCCGCCGCCGGAATCCGACTCGGCCAACCAGGAGATCGAACGACGGCTGAGCCTGGATCCGGCCCCGGCCAAGCTTGCCGGCGAGTCGATCGACGGCGAGGCGCTGCGCGCGTTCTACGCCGAGCGCGCCTGGCGTCCCGCCTGGAGCGAGAACGCGGAGGCCTTGATCGCGATATTGGCGAGCGCCGGCGACGATGGCCTTGCCGGCCTGTCGCTGCATCTCGCGGCTCTTCACACCCATGCCGCCGCCGAGTCCCGCACGAACGAGGCCGAGTCCGACATTCTGCTGACCGACGCGTTGCTGCGCTACGCCTACGCGATGCGCGGCCAGCGGGTCGATCCGGCGGACATCGAGGACGATTGGCTGGTTCCCCTGCCGCCGTTCGACGCGGTCGCCTTCCTGGAAAAGCATGTCGACGACGCGCCGGCCGCGCTCGCCGACCTTCAGCCGCATTACGAGGGCTACCAGGCGCTACGCGCCGCATTGGCCGCGTTGCGCGCGAAGTCCGACGCCGGGTTCGACTGGCCCAAGGTGCCGGCCGGGCCGACCATTCATCCGGGCGCGACCGACGATCGCGTGGCGGCCGTCCGCCGCCGGCTGGTCGCGTCCGAAGATCTCGCCGCCGACAAGGCGGAGGGCGCGGAATACGATTCGGACTTGCAGGCGGCGGTCGCGCTGTTCCAGCGACGTCACGGACTCGCCGACGACGGGCTGATCGGAGCGCGGACGGTGGCCGCGATGAATGTCGGCATCGTCCAACGCGAGCGCCAGATCGCACTCAACATGGAGCGCTGGCGGTGGCTGCCGGGCCGGCTGGAGAGCCGTCACATCCTAGTCAACGTTCCGGGCGAGTGGCTCGACGTGGTCGAGGACGGGCACGCGGTGCTGTCGATGCGCACCATCGTGGGCGATCTTGATCATCCCACGCCGGTGCTGCGGGCGCGGCTCAATTCGCTGGTGCTGAACCCGGTCTGGCGCGTGCCGGCCGACATCGCCACCGAGGAAATACTGCCGGAACTCAAGAAGAACCCGCGCTATCTGGTCGACAATGATCTTGAGCTGGTGTCGAGCGACTTCTCGTCCGGCAGCCCGGAGAGCCAGGGCGCCGGAATCAACTGGAACAAGATGACCCGCATGCCGTGGCCCGTGCGGCAGCTCGCCGGTTCGGACAATGCGCTCGGCAAGATCAAGTTCAACCTGCCTAATGACGACGACATCTATCTGCACGACACGCCGAACCACAAACTGTTCGACCGATCCGACCGGGCGCTGTCGCACGGTTGCGTGCGGGTCGAGAACGCCGAAGCGCTCGCGCTCTATCTGCTGCGCGACAAGGGCTGGACCCAGGAACAGCTCGACGACGAAATCGCCCAAGGCGACACCGAGACGGTACCGGTGCCCAAGCCGGTGCCGGTCTGGCTGCTCTATTGGACCGCCTGGATCGATGCCGACGGCGCGGTCGAGTTTCGCGACGATCTGTACGACCGGGACCAGCATCTCGCGGTCGCACTGAACGAGGCGTCGCGCCTACCGGTCATGCTCGCCCGCGCGACCACACCGACCCTGCCCCCTGTGCATAAAGTTTGCGACGGTTGCCGACTCCCCTGACCCATTATAAGATTCTTGCAGGAATCTTAAGACCTTGCTAATAGACCTGTGATACAGGTCACACTTTGGTCGTTTCAGGGGGTGTTATGACCGTGTTGCAACGCTGGGGCGGATTCGGCCGATGTTGAGCCGCCGCCGGTTCCTTCTCGCGGGCGCCGCGATCACCAGTTCCCTCCCTTCCCTCCCTGCCAGCGCCGCCCTCACCGCCCGCCGCGAACGAGACATCTTCCTGATCAATGCCCATACGGGCGAATCGCTGAAGACTGTCTATTGGGCGGATGGCCGCTACGAGTCGGGCGCCTTGCAACGCCTGAACTACCTGATGCGCGACCACTACTCCGACGAGGTCCACCGCATGGACCCGCGCCTGATCGATTTGCTCTGGCACCTGCGCAAGGCGATGGGCACGCACAGGCCGTTCGAGCTCTTCTCCGGCTACCGCTCCCCGGCGACCAACGCGATGCTCGCGCAATCGACCGAAGGGGTGGCGGCGCACAGTCTCCATATGCAGGGCCAAGCGGCGGACATCCGCGTCCAGGACACGCGGCTGCACGGTCTCGCCCGGTTGGCGCGCGGACTGCGCCTGGGCGGCGTCGGCAGCTACGCCACCTTCGTGCACGTCGATACCGGCCCGGTCCGCTACTGGTAAGCGCCCCCGAAGTCGCGGGCGCGTCTATCTCCCGCTTCCCGTCAGCGCGTTGAGATCGACCGGCACGCCCCGATAATCCTCGGGAAGGTCGAATGCGGCGGGGTCGACCGCGCGCCGGCGCAGGCTCACCAGATGGGACGCCACTTCCGTCTCTTTGCCGCGGAAGACGCCGCGCCCTTCCAGCTTCATCGGTATTCCGTCGCGGGTGAGCCAGAGCTGGCCAGTGAACGCTCCGCTTAAGTTCCACCGCACGCAGCGCTCGCCTTCGATCGTTTCGGCTCCGTCGCGCCGCCGATCGAGGCCGTTCCCGCCCGCGCCGCCGAGCAGCGCCAGCGCCGTGCTTAGACTTGAAGTCACGTACCACTTCGTGCGCGGCCAGATCAGCGCGATCTGGTCGGTGTCGCGGCGGATCAGGATCGCCTGCCCGCCGAGCGCGGTGGCGAAATCGCGCCGCTCGCGTCCCGGCGCGTGGATCACGTGGCCGCGATACAGTGCCGAGTCGGCCGCGAGCTCGTATTCCGCCGCGTAGTCGACCGGCGCGTCGAACAGCGCGAACACGTCGATGGGTTCGGCGCGCGCATGGGATGCGAAACCGAGCCCGACAAAGAGTCCGATCAACAGGTGAACGGTCGCGCGCATCCTTGATCACTCTCTCGGCCATCGCCCCCGTGGGTGCCGAGAATGCCCCAGCCGCCCACCGGCCCGGAAGATACCGCACGCCTGTCCGCTAGCGCCCAGTTGCACAAGGAACGTGCTTTTCTCCCGGGCCGAATCCGGGTATTGCTTATTCCGTGGGCAATCGGGGCCGGGCGCGGCGCTTTCGGACATATAAATCAGCTAGTTAGATGCGATCGGGCGCTGGCACGAGCGTTGCGTCGCTGCGTTTTCGGGTAACGGGCGGGAGGCGATGGGAGCGGACGGAATTTTCGACGAGATGTACGGCCCCACCGGTTCGGTTCGGGACCCCTATCTGGGGGTTTCGCGTTGGCTGGCGGAAACCCCGGAGCAGATTTTCGCCTCGAAGCGGGCCCAGGCCGATCTCCTGTTCCAGCGCATCGGCATCACCTTCGCGGTCTACGGCAACGCGGCCGGTGCCGAGCGGCTGATCCCGTTCGACATCGTGCCGCGCGTGCTCTCGGCGGGCGAATGGGCGCGGCTGGAGCGCGGCCTGTTCCAGCGCGTGCGCGCGCTGAACCTGTTCCTGCACGACATCTATCACGGCCAGGACATCGTGCGTGCCGGCGTGATCCCGTCCGCGCAAGTGGTGCGTAATGCGCTTTACCGGCCCGAGATGAAGGACCTCGATGTGCCCGGCGGCGTCTACGTGCACATCGCCGGCATCGACATCGTGCGGGTCTCCGAAGGCGAGTTCTTCGTGCTCGAGGACAATCTGCGCACGCCCTCCGGCGTCAGCTACATGCTGGAGAACCGCTCCGTGATGATGCGCCTGTTCCCCGACCTGTTTCACCACAATCGCGTGGCGCCGGTCGCGCACTACCCGGCGGAGCTGCTGCGGCGCCTGCGCTCGGTCGCGCCGGCCCGCTCGGAGGCCAATCCCACGGTCGCGGTGATGACGCCGGGTCCCTACAACAGCGCCTATTTCGAGCACGCGTTCCTGGCCGAGGAGATGGGTGTCGAGCTGGTCGAGGGGCAGGACCTGTTCGTGCGCGACGACGCGGTGTGGATGCGCACGACCGAGGGTCCGCGCAAGGTCGACGTGATCTACCGCCGCATCGACGACGATTGCCTCGATCCGCTTGCCTTCAACCCCGACTGCATGCTCGGCGTGCCCGGCCTGCTGTCGGTCTATCGCAACGGCGGCGTGTCGCTGGCCAACGCGATCGGCACCGGGGTGGCCGACGACAAGTCGACCTATCCCTATCTGCCCGACATCGTGCGCTTCTATCTCGGCGAGGAGCCGATCCTTCACAACGTTCCCACCTATCGCTGCGGTCTGGCCGAGGACCGCGCCTTCGTGCTCGAGCGGCTGCACGAGCTGGTGGTCAAGGAGACGCAGGGATCGGGCGGCTACGGGATGCTGGTCGGGCCGAAGGCGACGAAGGAGGAGCGCGAGAAGTTCCGCGAGCTGATCATCGCCGATCCGGACGGCTACATCGCGCAGCCCACGCTGGCGCTTTCCACCTGTCCGACCTTCGTCGAGGAGGGCGTGGCGCCCAGGCACATCGACCTGCGTCCCTTCGTGCTCACCGGCAGGGACGGGATGGCGGTGGTGCCGGGCGGGCTGACCCGTGTCGCGCTGACCCGCGGCTCGCTGGTGGTGAACTCGTCGCAGGGCGGTGGCACCAAGGACACCTGGGTGCTCGAGGCCTGATCCATGCTGAGCCGCACCGCCGAAAGCCTGTACTGGATGGGTCGCTACATGGAGCGCGCGGAGAACCTGGCGCGCATCGTCGACGTCACCCAGCGCCTTTCGGTGCAGGGCCGTCACTACGGCCGCTCCGACGCCGAATGGCGCTCGCTGCTGTCGATTCTCAGCGTCGATCAGATCTACGCGGCCACCCACGGCGAGGTGAGCGACGAGGGCGTCACCGAATTCGTCACGCTCGACCCCAACAACGCCTCCTCGATCCGCTCTTGCGTCTATGCGGCGCGCGAAAACGCCCGCGCGCTGCGCGCCACCATCTCGGTCGAGCTGTGGGAGTGCGTGAATACGACCTGGATCGGGCTGCGCGATCTCGACATGAGCGGCATCCGCGCCCGCGGCACGCGCGAGTTCTTCGAGTGGGTGCGCGAGCGCTCCCACCAGTTCCGCGGCGTCGCGCACGGCACCATGCTGCACAACGAGGCCTTCGCCTTCAATCGCATCGGCACCTTCATCGAGCGCGCCGACAACACCGCCCGGCTGCTCGACGTGAAATACCTCCTCCTCGCCCCCGAGTCGGGCTCGGGCGCGAACAGCGATCCGGCCACCAACTACTACGAATGGGGCGCGGTGCTGCGCTCGGTCAGCGCGTTCCGCGCCTATCACCAGGTATACAAGGACAT
>JASHSH010000102.1 GCA_030040955.1 Rhodospirillales bacterium | reverse complement strand
GCGGTCGCCGCCAACAACAAGCGCTACGAGGACTCCACCCTGCATCTGCGCATCGGCATCAACTCCGGCGAGCCGATCCAGGAGGACAACGATCTGTTCGGCGCCACCGTGCAGATGGCGGCGCGCGTCTGCGCCTTCGCCGACAAGGACCAGATCGTGTGCACCGAGGGGCTGCGCGAGATGGCGTCGGGCAAGGGGATTTCGTTCTCGCCGCGCGGCTCGCACAAGCTCAAGGGATTTTCCACCGCCGCCCCCCTCTACGAGGTCCTGTGGCAGTCGAAGGCGGGGTAGGCGCGTCCTAGCGACATGCGCGTCGCCATCGTCATCCCCGCCCGCTATGCGTCTTCGCGCCTGCCCGGCAAGCCGCTGGTCGAGATCGTCGGCAAGAGCCTGCTGCGCCGGGTGTGGGACATCGCGCGCGCGGTCGAGCGCGTCTCCGGCGTGTGGATCGCCACCGACGATGGGCGCATCCTCGACCACGCGCGATCCTTCGGCGCGAATGCGCTGCTAACGCCCGCCGACGCGCCCACCGGCACCGAGCGGGCGCGCGCCGCGCTCGCGCAACTCCCCGAGCGCCCCGACGCCGCGATCAATCTCCAGGGCGACGCGGTGCTCACGCCGCCCTGGGTGGTGCAGGCCCTGGTCGATGCGTTCCACGCCGATCCGAGGCTCGAAATGGTCACCGCGGCGGTGCGGCTCACGCCCGCGCAGGCCGACGAGCTTGCCCGGCTCAAGCAACGCAGCCCGAGCAGCGGCACGTTGGTGACCATGAACCTCGCCGGCAACGCGCTTTATTTCTCGAAGTCGATGATCCCGTTCCGGCGCGACCCGGCCGATGCCGGCACCCCCATCCACCGCCATGTCGGCATCTACGGCTACCGCGCGGACGTGCTGGAGCGCTTCGCCAAGCTGACGCCCGGCCCGCTGGAACGCGCCGAGCGGCTCGAGCAACTGCGCGCCCTCGAGCACGGGATGAAGATCCGCGTCGTCTTGGTCGATTATCGCGGCCGCACCCACGGCTCGGTCGACACGGCCGCGGACATCGACTTCGTCGCCTCCGTCATCGCCCGCGAGGGCGAGCTGGTCGGCTGAGCCATGGCGGGAAGGGCGTTGTGATCCGCGCGCTCGGCATCGCCGCCGCCGCGCTGGTCGTGCTGCTGGCCGCCGCCATCCTGGTCGCGCCCAGCCTGGTCGACTGGAACGCGCATCGCGACGAGGTGGGGACGCGCATCGCCGAAGCGCTCGGGCGCAAGGTGGTGATCGCGGGCCCGCTGTCGATGGGCTTGCTGCCGGTGCCGCATCTCACCGCCGAGCAGGTCTCGGTCGGCAACATCGCCGGCGGCGCGGCGGCCGAGATGGCGCGCATCGATCGCGTCGAGCTGCGCCTGCGTCCCGTGTCCCTGCTCGGCCTGCAATTCGAAGTCTCCTCGCTGGTCCTGGCCGGCGCCGAAATCGATCTCGAAAAACTGGCCGACGGGCGCACCAACTGGCGCTTCGTGCCGGCGACCGATTCGGCTTCCGCCGCGGCCGGCCCGCTCGACTTCCCCATGCGCGGGCGCAACCTCGTCCTCGACCGCGTGGAGATCCGCGATTCGCGGATCTCGTATCGCGCCGCGGGTCGCACCGCGCTGCGCGCCGAGTCCGTCTCGCTCGCCTTCGACGCCGACGATGCCGCCGGACCCTTCCATCTGGCCGGCTCGGCCAATGTCTTCGGCGCGGCGCTGGCGGGAGATATCCGCGTCGGACGGATCGGCGCCGGCGAATCGGTTCCCCTCGACGCCGCGCTTTCCCTGGGCGATGGCGCGGCGCGCCTCAGCCTGGGCGGGGCGCTCGCGGGCAAGGGTCCGGCCGCCACGTTCCGCGGCCGGATCGGATTCAAGGCTGCCGATTCGCGCAAGCTCGCCGCCTCGCTCGGCGCGCCCGGCCTGGATCTGCCGGCCGGCGCGATCGCGCTCGACAGCGCGGTGGTGGCGACGCGGCGCGACGTCTCGCTGCAAACCATCACCCTCGACCTGCCGGGCGTGGAACTCGCGGGCTTCGCCGCGGTCAATATCGAGGGCGACCCGCAAATCGATCTCAAGCTCGGCACCGAGCGTTTCGATCTCGATGCCTGGCTCGCCGCCGCGCGCGCCGGCGCATCCGCCGCCCCGCCGAAGCCGGCGCCAGTCTCCGCCGCGACCGCGACCGCGCCGCCGGCCGGATTCGCACTGCCCTCATGGCTCGCTGCGTCGGTCGATCTCACCGCCGAGTCGGTGGTCTGGCGCGGCGGACTGCTGGAACGCGCCCGCGTCAACGCCGCGCTGGCCAACGGTACGCTGACGCTCAACCAGGCGGGAATCGCGCTCCCGGGCGACGCGCAGCTCAACCTGTTCGGATTTCTCGACGCGCGCGGCGGACAGCCGCAATTCGACGGCTCGATCGAGGCCGGCGCCGGCAATCCGCGCGCGCTGTTGCGCTGGCTGGGCATCGACGCGGCCGGCGTGCCGGCCGACCGGCTGACCGCCGCGCGTCTCGGCGGGCATATCCTGGCCACGCCGGATAGGCTGCGCTTCGACGGCGCCGAGCTGCGGCTCGACGGCAGCAAGATCGCCACCGCGCTCGATCTGCGCCTGGGCGGGCGGCCGGGTTTCGGCCTCTCCTTCGCCGCCGACACGATCAACCTCGATGCCTACCGCAAGCCCGCGGCCACCTCCGCCACGCCCGGCGGAAACGGGCAGACGGACGCGGGCGCCGCGCCTTCTCCTTTCGCCGGACTGGCGGCGCGTCTCATCGACGGGGCCGACGGCAATGTGAAGGGCCGCGTCGATCAGCTGATCGCGGGCGGCGTCTCGGCGCAGGATGTCGAACTAGATGGCGCGCTGCTCGGCGGCTCGGTCACGCTGCGCTCGTTGTCGGTCGGCGACATCGAGGGCGCGCAGCTCAGCCTGAGCGGCAAGATCGACGGCATCGCCGAGGGCGCGCTTCACCTCGACGGCGTCGAGCTGGCGGCCAAGAGCGACCGCCCCGCGCGCCTGCTCGCGCTCGCCGGGATTGCGCTGCCGCCCGAACGCATCGCGCCGGCCGAGCTGACCGCGACGCTGGAGGGCGACGGCGACAGCCTCTCGGTCAGCGCCAAGGCCGGCATCGCCGAAGCCACGCTCGCGCTCGACGGCACGGTCACGCATGGCATGCGCGTCCCCGCCCTCGATCTGGCCGTCCAGGCCGACGATGCGAGCCTGGCCGACGCGCTGCGCCTGGTCGCGCCCTCCGTCTCGGCGGCGCGCGCGCCGGGCGAGTTGCACGCGCGCTTCCATCTCGGCGGCGATCCGATGCATCTCGCGCTCGGCGATCTGCACCTGGTCGCGGGCCCGCTCGACGGGACCGGACATGCCGATCTCGCGCTCGGCGAGCATCCCAGGCTCGATGCGAGCCTGAACGCGGGCGAGGTCGCGCTCGGCGCGTTGCTGGCTCCGGCGGCGGCGGCGAATAGCGGCGCGGCGGAAGAGGCGAAGCCGGAGCCCGAGGGCGGTACGCCGTCCGAGCATTATTCGCGCGCGCCGATCGCGCTTGCCTGGTTCGCCGATTGGGACGGATCGCTCGCGCTCGAGGCCCAGGCACTAGACCTGGGGCGCACCCGACTCGAACGGGCGAGCCTCGCGCTGTCGCTCGGCCAGGGCGCGGCCAGGCTCGATTCGCTGAAGGCGCAGCTCTATGGCGGCGATCTGACCGCCAGCGGGCGGCTGGATGCCCAGGGCACGGTGTCGCTCTCGCTTGGCCTCGGCCACGCCAATCTGAAGGACGCGCTGATCGGCGTGGCCGATCTCGACCTGGCCGAGGGAACCTTCGACGCTTCCGCCGATCTCTCAAGCTCGGGCCAGTCGCTCGCCGAGATGATCGGCCGGCTCGAAGGCAAGGCCAGCATCGAAGGCCACGACGGAACGCTGCGCGGCTTCGATCTCGCGGCGGTGAACGAAAAGATCAAAAACCCGAAATCGGCAAGCCTGCTCGCGCTCCTGCAATCCGGCATGAGGGGCGGCGAGACCAGGTTCGAATCGATGCAGGGCGCGCTGCACGCGGCCGGCGGCGTGGTGGTGATCGACGATCTCGCGCTGGAAGCCGCCGCCGGCTCGGCGCACGCGATCGGCACGGTCAACCTGCCGGCCTACGCGGTCAATGCGCGCGCCGAAATCCGCTTCGCGGGCGCGCCGGACGCGCCCCCCTTGGTGATGCGCCTCGCCGGACCGCTGGACGCGCCGCGCCGCGCGCTCGACATCAACGCGTTGCAGACCTGGCTGGCCGCGCGGGGCGGATAGCCCGCGGCACCCCACCCATCGACGTATACGTCGATCTCCCCGTCGAGGGGAGGGGACGCGCACCTGAGAAGAACCCCCTCCCCCGCTTGCGCGGGGAGGGTAGGGGTGGGGGTCAGCGAACGCCGCGCCCGCCCCTCAATGCGCGAGCGCGGCGAAGAAATCGTTGCCCTTGTCGTCGATGATGATGAAGGCGGGGAAGTCCTCGACCTCGATCCTCCAGATCGCCTCCATGCCGAGCTCGGGATAGGCCAGCACCTCGACCTTGCGGATATGGTTCTTCGCCAGCCCCGCCGCCGAGCCGCCGACCGAGCCGAGATAGAACCCGCCATGCGCCTTGCAGGCCTCGGTCACCGCCTTCGAGCGGTTGCCCTTGGCCAGCATCACCATGCTGCCGCCCTTGGCCTGGAACGCATCGACATAGGAATCCATCCGCCC
>JASHSH010000101.1 GCA_030040955.1 Rhodospirillales bacterium | reverse complement strand
CCCGCCGATCTCGGCAGCCACACCGTGTGCGTGATCGCGACCGCCGAATTCCTGGAATTCTCGCGCTCGCGCGGCAACGATCTGTCGACGCCGGTGCCGGAATTCGGCTTCGCGGGGTTGGCGCCCGGCGCGCGCTGGTGCCTGTGCGCGCCGCGCTGGCAGGAGGCCCTGGATGCCGCGAGCGCGCCGCGCGTCGTCTTGCGCGCGACCCATCGCGGCGCGCTGCAATATTGCAGCCTCGCCGACCTCAAGCGTTTCGCGATCGACCTGGCCTAGCCGGCCTCCGGCGCGGCCGCGAGTTCGCGGCGCACCTCGTCCAGATAGTCGGACATGTAGGCGGCGAAGGAGCGGGCGAACAGGACGTGGAATCGCGCGGCGTCGCGCCGCCACAGCGTGATCTCGCATTTGGCGAACAGCGTGCGGGCGCAGGCGCCCGGAGGGAATGCTTCGGGATCGAGGTCGAGCGGGCAGCCCGCGTTCAGCGCCGTGGCGGCCATGGGCCCGGCGATCTCCAGTCCCGCATCGCGATGACTGACGTCCACCAACGCGTGCGGCTTGCCCGCGAGCGCCCGTTCGAGCGCGGCGGGCAACGCGGGCGACTCGCTCTCGGACGCGATCAGCAGCCACTCGTCGGGACCCAGCCACAGCGCCGCCCGCATTCCGTTCTCCGCCGCGCGGCAGGCTTGCTCCGGCAACGCCGGACCGAACGCGGCACCCGCGGCGACGGTCGCCGGTGCCTTCGCGCGCAGCACGAGACGCAGGGAGGGCCCGAGCGCGTGAATGCGCAATGCCGTCGAATCGGGCGGCTGCGAATCGAATGCCGAGGCGCGCAGGCTCGCCAGATCAGCCATCGAGCCGCGCTCCTTCGGGGTCGTAGAACACCGCCGACTCGATCCGCACGCGCGCCGCGCTGCCGCGCAGCGGCACCCACAGGGCCTCGCCCATCCGCCCGCGACCGCCCTTCACCATGGCGAGAGCGATCGGGCGATCCAGCGCCGCGCTCCAGTAGGACGAGGTCACGTGTCCGAGCACCGTCATCGGCTTGCGCTGGCGCGGATCGGCGACGATCTGCGCGCCTTCCTCGAGCACGGTCTTGCCGTCCTCGCTGCGCAGGCCGACCAGCTGCTTGCGGTCCGGCGACTGCATCTGCGGCCGATCCAGCGAGCGCTTGCCGAGAAAATTCTCCTTCGCCCTGCCGATCGCCCAGCCGAGGCCGACATCGTCCGGCGCGGTGATGCCCTCGGTGTCCTGGCCGCCGATGATGTAGCCCTTCTCGGCGCGCAGGATGTGGAGCGCCTCCATTCCGTAGGGCGCGATGCCAAAAGCCTGTCCCGCTTCCCAGATCGCCTGGCAGACGGCGGCGCCATAGTCGGCCGGTACATTGACCTCGAAGCCCAGCTCGCCGGTGAAGCTGACACGGAACAGCCGAACGGGCACGCCGCGGATGGTTCCTTCGCGCACGCTCATATGCGGCATGGCGGCTGCCGAGATGTCGATTCCGTCGACCAGCCGGGCAAGCACGTCGCGCGCGCGCGGTCCTTGCACGGCGATCACCGCCCATTGCTCGGTGGTCGGCGTCAGCCAGGTCTCGAAACCGGTAAGCTCGGTCTGGAGATAGTCCTCCATCGCCTGCAGCACATGCGCGACGCCGCCGGTGGTGGTGGTGACGTGGAACCGATCCTCCGCGAGGCGGCCGATCACGCCGTCGTCGGCGATCACTCCGTCCTCGCGCAGCATGATGCCGTAGCGGCAGCGCCCCGGTCGGAGCTTGGCGAAATCGTTGACGTAGATCCAATTGAGGAAGCGGGCGGCGTCGCGCCCGACCACTTCGATCTTGCCCAGCGTAGAGGCGTCGAACAGTCCGACCGCGCGGCGCACCGCGAGGCACTCGCGCGCGACCGCGCGTTCCTTGTCCTCGCCGGCGCGCGGGAAGTAGCTCGCGCGCTTCCACCAGCCCACATCCTCGAACACCGCGCCGCGCTCCCGCGCCCAGGCATGCATCGGGGTGCGCCGCATCGGGTCGTAAAGGCCGCCGCGAGCCAGACCGGCGAGGGTGCCGAAGCCGGTCGGCGTATAGGGCATGCGGAAGGTGGTGGTGCCGACCTCCGCCGGCGCCTTGCCCAACGCCTCGCCGACGATGCCCAGCGCGTTCATGTTCGAGGTCTTGCCCTGGTCGGTCGCCATGCCGGCGGTGGTGTAGCGTTTGACATGCTCGATCGACTTGAAGCCCTCGCGCGTCGCCAGACGCAGATCGGCCACGGTCACATCGTTCTGCAGATCGACGAATGCCTTGGCGCGCGGCGGCAACCAACCGTGCCGCACGGGTTCGGCGCGCTCGGACGCGGCGAGTAGGGGAGCGGTGACCGCGAGAGCGCGCGCGGGCGCGGTGCCGCCGCGGGTTGCCTTGGCCGCCGCCGCGCCGGCGGCGTAGCCGTCCTCGATCGCATCCGCGAGCGCATAGCGGCCCCGGCAGGCCCCGGCCGAGCGCTCGCGCTGGACCGACTCGCCCGGCACGAAGGCTTGCAGCGATTCGTCGAACGCGAGCTTGCCGCGCGATTGGGA
>JASHSH010000100.1 GCA_030040955.1 Rhodospirillales bacterium | reverse complement strand
GCGATGTCGAACAGCGCCTCGAAATGGGAGGCGATCCCCAGCCGCGCGAGCACCGCCTCGGCATGCCGCGTCGAGGCGTTGGTGTAGACCAGCTTGCGCCCGGGCAGGCGGGCAAGCGCCGCGTCCAGGCGCGGCGAGGGCGGCAAGCCGCCGAGATCGATGCGATGGACGAAGTCGAGGAACGCGTCGGGGTCGATGCCGCGCTCGACCATCAGCCCCTTCATGGTGGTGCCGTAACGGCGGAAATAGTCGCCGCGCAGCCGTCGCGCCTCGTCCTCGTCGACCCCCAGGGTCTCGACGATGAACTCGATCATGCGGCGGTGAATTTGCGGGAACACGTCGGACGCCGAGGAGTAGAGCGTGTTGTCGAGATCGAACAGCCAGACCTCGATCGCGCCCAGGCCGGAGGAGGGCGTATGCGGCGGCATGTCGGCGCGCCTCAGGCGGGGTCCGAGCGGATCAGCGTGCCGATGCCGTGCGGCGTGAACAGTTCGAGCAGGATGGCATGCGGCACGCGGCCGTCGAGGATCACGGCCGCCGCGGTGCCGCGCTCCAGCGCCTCGAGGCAGGTCTCCACCTTGGGGATCATGCCGCCGAAGATGGTGCCGTCCTCGATCAGTGTTCGCGCATGACTCGCCGTCATGTCCGGGATCAGGCTGCCATGCTTGTCGAGCACGCCGGCCACGTCGGTCAGGAACAGCAGCCGGGCCGCGCCCACCGCGCCGGCGATCGCCCCGGCGGCCGTGTCGGCGTTGATGTTGTAGGTCTCGCCCGAGGGGCCCGAGCCGATCGGCGCCACCACCGGCACGATGTCGGTCTTGCGGAAATGTTCGAGCAGGTGGGGATTGATCTCGGCCGGCTCGCCGACGAAGCCGAGATCGAGCACCCGCTCGATGTTGGAATCGGGGTCGCGCTGGCCGCGGCGCAGCTTGCGCGCGCGGATCAGCCCGCCATCCTTGCCCGAGATGCCGACGGCGATGCCGCCGGCCTGATTGATCGCGGTGACGATCTGCTTGTTGATCGACCCCGCCAGCACCATCTCGACGATCTCGACGGTGGCCTGGTCGGTCACCCGCAGCCCGTCGACGAAGCTGCTCTTGATCTTCAGCCGGTCCAGCATGGCGCCGATCTGCGGGCCTCCGCCATGCACGACCACCGGGTCGATGCCAACCTGCCGCAGCAGCACGATGTCGCGCGCGAACAGCAGCGCCAGGCGCTCGTCGCCCATCGCGTGGCCACCATACTTGACTACCACGGTCTCGCCCGCATGGCGGCGGAAGAAGGGCAGCGCTTCGGACAGCGTATGCGCCTTCTCCAGCCAGACGCGGCGCTCCTCGTCGCCGTTCGCGTCGGTCTCGTTCATGGCGATACCTCTACACCAGATTCGCGGCCCGCGATATCGACCAGCGCCGCGAGCTGGGCGCGCAGCTCGGCCACTCCCTGGCCGGTGCGCGCGCTTACCGCCTCGATCCCGGGCAGCGCGGCCGGCCGTGTTTCCACCGCGTGAGCCAGCGCGGCGCGCGCCGCATCGAGTGCCGAGGCGTCGAGACGGTCGATCTTGGTCAGCGCGAGCCGGTAGGGCACGGCCGCCCCGTCGAGCAGATCCATCATTCGCGCGTCCGACTCCTTCGCCCCCACCCGCGCATCGATCAGAAGCTCGACCCGGCGCAGGGTGGGCCGGCAGCGCAGATACGCCTCGACCAGCACGGTCCAGGCGTCGATCGATCGGCGCGGGGCGCGCGCGAAGCCGTAGCCGGGAAGGTCGACCAAGCCGAGCCGGCCGGCGAGCGCGAAGAAATTGATCTGCTGGGTGCGACCCGGCGTGCGCGAGACGCGCGCCAGCGCCTTCCGCCCGGTGAGCGCGTTGAGCAGGCTCGACTTGCCGACATTGGAGCGTCCAGCGAAAGCGATCTCCGGCAGGCGCGGCGCGGGCAGCCCGCGCGCGTCCGCCGCCGCGGCGACGAATTGGCATTCGCCGGCGAACAGCACCCGGCCGCGCTCGATGCTGCGCGCGCTCGCTTCCGCGTCGGTCCGTTCCGACCCGCTCAGCGCTTCATGCGCCGCGTGATCAGCCATTGCTGCAAGATCGAGAGCGTGTTGCTCCACGCCCAGTAGATCACCAGCCCGGCGGGAAAGCGTCCGAGCAGGAAGGTGAACACCACCGGCAGGACCTGGAACATCCGGGCCTGCACCGGGTCCGGCGGCTGCGGGTTCAGCTTCTGCTGCAACCACATGGTGACGCCCATGATCAGCGGCCATACCCCGATCTGAAGGAAGCCGGGCGGGTCCCACGGGATCAGTCCGAACAGGTTGAACAGGCTCGTGGGATCGGGCGCCGAAAGATCCCTGATCCAGCCGAAGAAGGGCTGCTGGCGCATCTCGATGGTGACGAACAGCACCTTGTAAAGCGCGAAGAACACCGGGATCTGGATGATCAGCGGCAGGCAGCCCGACACCGGGTTCGCCTTCTCCCGCCGATACAGCGCCATCATCTCCTGGTTCAGCTTGGCGCGGTCGTCGGCGTAGCGCTCCTGCAGCTTTTTGATCTCGGGCTGCAACAGCTTCATCTTCTGCATCGATTGGAACGAGCGGTTGGCGATCGGGAAGAACGCCACCCGGATGCACACCGTGAAGATCATGATCGCGATGCCGAAGTTCGACACATGCGC
>JASHSH010000099.1 GCA_030040955.1 Rhodospirillales bacterium | reverse complement strand
CGCCACGCGGCTCGGCTTCTGCCGGCGCGCGAGCCACGCGGTCGAAGATATCGCCGAATGCCCCGTGCTCGCCCCCGAGCTGGCGGCGCTGATCGACCCGCTTCGCCCACTGATCGCGCGCTTGGCCGCGGCCGGCAAATCGGGCGATGCGATCGCCACCCTCACCGACTCGGGGATCGATCTGCTGATCGCGGCGCAAAGCCCGCCCGACCTTGCCGCGCGCCAGGCCCTAGCGGAATTCGCTGATGCGCGCGATCTCGCGCGGGTCTCGTGGCGGACGAAGCGAGGCGCGGACGAGCCGGTAGCGATGCGCCGCCGCCCGGTTCTGACTTTCGCCGGCGTCGCGGTCGAAACGCCCCCCGGCGCCTTCGTCCAGCCGAGCCGCGAAGGCGAGTCCGCGCTGGCCGGGCTGGTGCGCGAGGGCGTGGGCGATGCGCGCCGCGTCGCCGATCTGTATGCCGGGCTGGGCAGCCTCACTTTCCCGCTGGCGGACGATCGCGCGGTCCATGCGGTCGAGGGTGATGCCGACGCGCTCGACGCGCTCGCGCGGGCCGCGCGGACGAGCGGGCTGCGGGTGAGCGCCGAACGGCGCGACCTCGCGCGCGATCCGCTGGCCGGGGACGAGCTTGCCGACTTCGACGCGGTGGTGTTCGATCCCCCGCGCATCGGCGCCGCCGCGCAAGCCCGCGCGCTGGCCGAAGCCGGGCCGGTCCGCGTGGTCGCGGTGAGCTGCGATCCGGCGACGCTGGCGCGGGACGCGCGCATGCTGATCGGCGGCGGCTACCGGCTGGCGCACGCGGTGCCGGTGGACCAGTTCCTCTGGTCGGCGCGGCTCGAGGCGGTGGCGGTGTTCGAACGCGGGGGACGGAGCGCGTGAGCGAGGAACTCGTCGCCACCATCGCGGATTTGCTGCGCGAACTCGGACCGGTGCGCTGGAAGCGCTTCTTCAGCGGACATGCGCTGCTGATCGGCGAGACCCAGTTCGCCATCGTCCGGCGCGACGGAAGCATGTATTTCCGCGCCGACGAAGCGCTCGCCGAGTCGCTGGCGGCGGAAGGATCGAAGCCGTTCGTCGTTCCGCGCAAGCGCGGCGCGCTGACCATTCGCGGCTATCAATCGGTTCCCGAGGCCTGGCTTGACGACGAGGAGACGCTGCTTGCCTGGTCGCGGCGTGCGCTGGACGCCGCGCGCAAGCGCGACGCCGCCAAGGCGAAGCGCAAGCGGCGCAAATCCTGACGCGGCGCGTCGAACCGGCCTCGGCCGTTAATTTCACTCGGATTCCGGGTGATTCTGCCCTAGCCTAAGCGAAAACCGCCGCCGCGAGCGGCTCTTGGGGAATCCGGCGAGTTGGCTGCGGACACGCGCACCGAGCTGGGCGGATTCGAAGCGCGTCGGCTGATCGCGCCCGCGCTTACGGCGGCGCTCGCCATCCTGTTCGCCACGCTTTGGAACAATCTCCTCGTCGCCGAGCCGTATGTCGCCAACCGCGCCTGGCTGATGCGCCTGGGCGAGGGCGTGCCGATCGTGCTCGGCGGCGTCGCCGCCGGAATGCTGGCGCATGCGGTGGCGCCCTGGCTGCTGGTGCGGCATCTGCGCATGCCGCCCACCCGCATGTTCCGCCAGTTCGTCATCGCGCTGTGCTGGACGCTGGCGGCCGGAATCGTCGGCGCGATCTTCTTCGACGTTCCCGTCGGCAGCCTGGTCACCACCTCGGGCCTGCTGGTGGCGATGATCGGGCTCGCGCTCAAGAACGTGATCTCGGACGCGTTCACCGGGCTGGCCTTGCCGATCAAGATCGGCGACTGGATCGAGGTCGACGGGCAGACCGGGCGCGTGGTCGAGATCAGCTGGCGCGCGACCCGGCTGCAAACGCTCGACCGCGTCACCGTCATCATCCCGAACACGCATCTCACCGCCAAGCCGTTCCGCAATTTCAGCCTGCCCGAGCCCTATTACCGCGATTCCTTCCGAGTCGTGCTCGACCCCTCGGTCACCACGCATCAGGCCGAGCGCATCCTGCTCGGCGCGGCGCGCCAGGTGGAGGCGATCCAGGCGATCCCCTACCGGCCCGACGTGCGCATCACCGCCTTCACCGAGCGCGGCATCGAATGGGAGCTTCGTTTCTTCGTGCCCGACGCCGAGAAGGCGGTGCGGGTGCGCCATCAGGTGCATCGCAATCTGCTGCGCAATCTGCATTATTCGGGAATCGCGCTGCCCTATCCGGTGATCGTGCGCCGCACCGCGCAGCCCAACGAGCGTGCTTACGAGCCGGCCGACGACATCCGCTTCCTGCGCGGCATCGAATTGTTCGATTCGCTCTCCGACGACGAGCTGCGCGCGATCTCGGACAAGCTCGCTCCGACGCTCAAGCTCGCCGGACAGGCGCTAGTGCGCCAGGGCGAGGCCGGCGATTCGCTGTTCGTGCTGCGCGAAGGGTTGCTCTCGGTCACCATCGCCAAGCCCGACGGCGGTGGCGAAATCGAGGTGGCGCAGCTCGCGCCCGGCTCGTTCCTGGGCGAGATGTCGCTCCTCACCGGCGCGCCGCGCAGCGCCACCGTGACGCCGATCACCGATTCGATGTGCTACGAGATCACCCGTGAGATCATCGGGCCGCTGATGGAGAGCCGGCCCGAGATGGCCCAGCAGCTGAGCGACGTGCTCGCCGAACGCCAGCTGCGAAACGCGGCCAAGCTGGAGGCCTCGGCGCAGACCGTCGAGACCCAGAAGAAGTCGCTGACCGAGCAGATTCTCCGCCGCATCAACAGCCTGTTCCGCCTGCGCAGCGCCGCCGAATAAACCTCCTTTCGCGCCTCCCTCGCCGCGTCGGGACACCAAAGTTTCATGCCGAATCTGTGCGCCGCGTCGCTTCTCGCCGCGCCGGTGCCATGCTAGCCTCTTGGTAACCAAGGGGAGAGATTCACCACCGGTATTCGATGGCCGAGGGATTTCGCCTCGCTTTGGCGCAATCCATGCCGTTGATGCATGAAACGCGAGCCGCTCGCCACGGTCGATGGGGGCGGTTCAGTAAAAAGGGAGCCCTCCATGTTGAACCGGTTACTAGTCATTTTCGGGCTATTCGCCTGTCTCCAGCTGTTCGGACTGTCGAGCGCGTCGGCGGGCGAGGATTTCTACTGGAAGAACAGCTACGGCCGCGGGGTCGGCAAAATTCCGCCCGAGGTCTGCGGCACCAAGGAGAACGATGCCGGCCTGTGCTATGACAAGTGCAAGGCCGGCTATCACGGCATCGGGCCGGTCTGCTGGGACAATGCGCAGGAAAGCTATGGACGCGGCGCGGGCACGGTCCCGCACTGGTTCGAGCGCTGCGTCGACGGCAAGGAGAAGGACGCGGGCCTGTGCTACACGCCGTGCAAGACAGGCTTCCACGGCGTCGGACCGGTCTGCTGGAACAACAGCGCGGCGAGCTACGGCCGCGGCGTCGGCACCATTCCCAACTTCGTCTGCCCGTCGGGCCAGGAGAAGGACGCGGGGCTTTGCTACCCGGTGTGCAAGGCCAGCTACAAGGGCATCGGACCGGTCTGCTGGGGCGTGGCTCCCTCCGGCTACGTCGATTGCGGCGCCGGCTTCGCCACCAGCAAGGACGAGTGCGCCGCGATCATCGGCGCGCAGACCAGCTCGGTGCTCATGCTCGTCGGCACGGCCGTGCCGGCCCTGCAGGAAGCCCTGGCGGCGAGAAAGGCCGCGATGGCGGCCGACGAGGTCAAGTCGGCCGAAGCGATGGTGAAGGAGCTGTCGCCCTTCATGCAGAAGGTGAAGTCGATCCTCGATCCGGTGAAGTCGGCCCTGAAGTCGGGCGCCGACACGGTCGACGACCTGAAGCAGGCGTTCAAGGACTTCCTCACCGCCGACGAGAAGGCAAAGCTCGACAAGCTTCTGCTGGCGGCCAAGGGCGCCAAGGCGGGCGCCAGCGTCGGCACGTCGCTGGCCAGCGGCGATACCGGCGTCATCGACTATCTGCGCGACATCGCGACCTTGGGCTCGGTGGTCGATCCGACCAACATCCTGGGCGTGATCAGCGCCTATATGTATCCGACCTACGGCACCTGATCCGCGGCTGCCCTAGCCGCTCGTTCGAAGCGACCATGCTCCGGCCCAACCGGGCCGGAGCATGGCTCGCGCGCGGAGCCGGTCCGTATCGCTTTCGTCTGCCTCCCCTTCGAGACATTTTTCGCCTCGTCCTGAGCCGGCGCGAAGCGCCGAGTCGAAGGAGAGGCGAACAATCCTCTAGGCGTGGGGCAAACGAAGATAGTGCTCGTGAACGTCGCGGGATTGGCCGGCGGGCACGCACCCGCTAAAGTCGCGCCCCGCCATGAATACGAACACCACCGCCTATTCCGAGCTTGAGCGCCGCTTCGCCCGCATGTCCCATCTCGGCGATGCGATGGCGCTGATCGGCTGGGACACCCAGACGATGATGCCCGAGGGCGCGGCGCCGGCGCGCGCCCGGATGATGGCAAGCCTGCGCACCCAGCTGCACGAGATGCTGACCGATCCGCCCGTCAAGGGCCTGCTCGGCGCCGCCGAGGGCGAAAGCCTGGACGAGTGGCGGCACGCGAACCTGCGCGAGATGCGGCGCGACTGGGTGCATGCCTCGGCGCTGCCGGCGAGCCTGGTCGAAGCGCATTCGCGCGCCTGCTCGGCCTGCGAGCAGGAATGGCGCCAGGCGCGCCCCGCCGCCGACTTCGCGCGCGTGCGCGCCCCGCTCGCCGAGGTGCTGCGGCTCACCCGCGAGATCGCCAAGATCAAGGGCCAGGCGCTCGGCTGCGCGCCGTATGACGCGCTGCTCGACCAGTACGAGCCCGATTCGCGCGCCCAGCGAATCGATGCGCTGTTCGCCGATCTGGGCGCGTTCCTGCCCGGCTTCCTCGCCGAGGTGACGCGCCGCCAGCCGGCGGCGAAATCCGGTCCGCTAGGGCCGTTCCCGATACAAAGCCAGCGCGCGCTCGGCCTCGCCATGATGGAGGTGCTGGGCTTCGACTTCCATTTCGGCCGGCTCGACGAAAGCCGGCACCCGTTCAGCAGCGGCGCGCCCGACGACGCGCGCATCACCACCCGCTACGACGAGGCCGATTTCATGCGCAGCCTGATGGGCGTGCTGCACGAGACCGGCCATGCGCTCTACGAGCTCGGCCTGCCCAAGGATTGGCGCGGCCAGCCGGTGGGCCGCGCGCGCGGCATGGGCGTGCACGAGAGCCAGAGCCTGATCATGGAGATGCAGGCCTGCCGCGCGAAGGGCTTCCTCGGCTTCCTCGCGCCGCGCGCGGCGCAAGCTTTCGCCCGCGACGGCGAGGCGGGATGGGACGCCGAGACGCTGTTCGCGGTCAGCATGCGGGTGCAGCCGAGCTTCATCCGCACCGACGCCGACGAGGTCACCTATCCGGCGCATGTCATCCTGCGCTACCGGCTGGAGAAGGCGCTCATCGGCGGCGAGCTCGAGGTCGCCGGCCTGCCCGAGGCGTGGAACCGGGGCATGCGCGAGCTGCTCGGTATCGTCCCGCCCGACGACCGCCGCGGCTGCCTGCAAGACATCCACTGGTACGATGGCGGGTTCGGCTATTTCCCCTGCTACACGCTCGGCGCGATGACGGCGGCGCAGCTGTTCCAGGCGGCGCGCCGCGCGCATCCCGCGCTCGAATCCGAGATCGCGGCGGGCAAGTTCGCCACCTTGGTGGAATGGCTGCGCGCGCATGTGCACGGCCGCGCCTCCAGCGTCTCGGCGGATACAATCGTGCGGGAGGCGACCGGCGGCCCGCTGGACGCGGAGAAGTTCAAAACGCATCTAAGGCACCGCTACCTGTCGTAGGCGGTTGGCCGGCATTCCCAATATATTGTGCAAATCGAGGGTCTTGCGGCTGTAACCGGCCCGGCCTTGACCGGACGCGCGCCTGGGCTACCTTTAGGTCTTCCAATCGCCGGTATACCCCATTGCCGTATGTGAGCACGCGCGGTCGCGCGCCCGGAGTCGATTTCGACGAGGTGCTGTTGGGCGGACTCGCGCCCGACGGGGGCCTCTATCTGCCCGCCGCCTGGCCGCGCATCGGCGCGGGCGACTGGGTCGCGCTCGCCAAGCTTTCCTATGCCGAGCTGGCGGCGCGGGTCACGCTGCCCTTCCTCGACGGCTCGGTCCCGCCCGACGACTACGCGCGCCTGGCCGCGGATGCGTATCGCGATTTCGACGCGCCCGAGGTCGCGCCGCTGGTCGCCCTCGACGCGACGAAGGGCGAGCATCTGCTCGAGCTGTTCCACGGGCCGACCTTCTCGTTCAAGGACTATGCGCTCCAGCCGGTCGGGCGGCTGTTCGACCGCGCGCTTCGCCGACGCGGCCGGCGCGCGACCGTGCTCGTGGCCACCTCGGGCGATACCGGCTCGGCCGCCATCGCCGCCTGCGTGGGGCGCGCCGCGATCGATATCGTCGTGCTCTATCCCGAGGGCCGCATCTCCGAAGTGCAGCGCCGGCAGATGACCGGCGTGGACGCGCCCAACGTGCATGTCCGCGCGGTGGCCGGCACCTTTGACGACTGCCAGGCGCTGGTGAAATCGATGTTCGCCGACCGTAGCTTGCGCGCCGAGGCCGGGCTGGCGGCGATGAACTCGATCAACTGGGCGCGCATCCAGGCGCAGATCGTCTATTACATCCGCGCCTATCTCGCACTCGGCGCGCCCAAGTCCATCGCGTTCGCCGTGCCGACCGGGAATTTCGGCAATGTCTATGCCGCCTATGCGGCGCGCAAGATGGGTTTGCCGATCTCCCAGCTGGTAGTGGGATCGAACGCCAACGACATCCTCACCCGCTTCTTCGAGACCGGCGCCATGGCGACGCGCGACGTGGTGCCCACGCTGGCGCCCAGCATGGATATCCAGGTCTCCAGCAATTTCGAGCGCTACCTGTTCGATCTGCTCGACGGCGACTCCGCCGCCACCGCGCGCACGATGGAACGGTTCCGCGCCGAGGGCCGCTTCGATCTGGACAAGGACCGCTTGAGCCGCGCCCGCGCGCTGTTCGCCGGCTACCGGCTGCTCGACGAGAATGTGCTGCACGCCATCCGGCGAATCCATGACGAGACCGGCCGCTTGGTCGATCCGCATACCGCGATCGGGATCGCCGCGGCGCGGGCGAAGCGCGCCGATGCTTCGGTGCCGATGGTCTGCGTGGCGACCGCGCATCCGGCCAAGTTCCCCAATGGCATGAAAGCGGCGTTCGCGCCGGAAGAGCCGCCACTGGATACGCCGCCCGCGCTGGCCCATGCGCTGGCGCGACCCGAATCGCGCGCGCCCGTGCTCGCCAACGATCCGGCGCAAGCCAAGGAATTCGTCCGCTCCATAGCCAAGGTGGCAGCATGAACGCGTGGTATGACGGCAGGGAAGGGGTGCGGGTCTCCCGCCTCGCCAACGGAATGATCGTCGCCACCGATCCGATGCCGACGGTGGAGACGGTCTCGCTCGGCGTCTGGGTGGGGGTGGGCGCCCGCCACGAGGAGCCGGAGATCAACGGCGTCTCGCACATGCTCGAGCATATGGCGTTCAAGGGCACGGCGCGGCGCTCGGCGCTGGCCATCGCCGAGGAGATCGAGGCGGTGGGCGGCAGCCTCAACGCCTATACCGCGCGCGATCACACCGCCTACTACGCCAAGGTGCTAAAGGAGGACGCGCCGCTGGCGCTCGACATCCTGGCCGACATCCTCCAGCACCCGGCGCTCGACCCCGACGAGTTGGCGCGCGAGCAGGCGGTGGTGATCCAGGAGATCGCGCAGGCCAACGACACGCCCGACGACATCGTGTTCGACCAGTTCCAGGCCACCGCCTATCCCGGCCAGGCGGTGGGCCGGCCGGTGCTCGGCACCGAGAACCTGGTGCGCGGCTTCACCCGCTCGACGCTGGCAGGCTTCGTGCGCGCGCATTACGGGCCGCGACGCATGATTCTGGCCGCGGCGGGACGCATCGACCATGCCCGACTGGTCGAGCTGGCGGAGACGCATTTCACCGAGCTGCCGCCCGACCGGCCCGCCAACGAGGAACGCCCGCGCTACGAAGGCGGCGAGCATCGCGAAAATCGCGCCAACGAGCAGGTGCATATCGTGCTCGGCTTCGACGGGGTGGCGAACGACGACCCGGATTATTACGCCGCCACCGTTCTCTCGACCGTGCTCGGCGGCGGCATGTCCTCGCGTCTGTTCCAAGAGGTGCGCGAGAAGCGCGGGTTGGCCTATTCGGTCTATTCCTTCGCCCAGTCGCTCGACGATTCCGGCCTGATCGGCGTCTATGCGGGAACCGGCGAGGACGAGGCGACCGAGGTCCTGCCGGTGCTGTGCGACGAGGTGATGAAGATCACCAAGGGCGCGACCGAGGAGGAGGTGCGGCGCGCGCGGGCGCAGATCCGCGCCGGCGTGCTGATGGCGCTGGAGAGCACGGGCGCGCGCTGCAACCAGCTCGCCCAGCAGATCATGGCCTATGGCCGCCCGCTCTCCACCGAGGAGGTGCTGGCCAAGATCGAGGCGGTGGATGCGGACGCGGTGGCGCGGGTGGCCCGGCGGCTGTTCGTTGGCCCGCCGACCCTCGCGCTGCTCGGCCCGCTCGGCCAGGTCGAGGATTTCGACCGGGTCCGCGCCCGGCTGGG
>JASHSH010000098.1 GCA_030040955.1 Rhodospirillales bacterium | reverse complement strand
TCGGGTGATGGGTGTCGTGGATCTCGACCAGGAAGTCGGCCATGGTGAGCTGGAGCTGATGCGTCCACAGCCTGCCCTCCTCGCCCGCCGGGGCGAGACCGTGGCGCCCGCCCAAATAGAGCAGGATGTTGGCGGTCTGCGCGATGATCCGCCGGCCCGCGCGCAGGAAGGGCGGCGCGAAGGGCGGATGGACGATGCTTTCGTCCTCCCACAGGCGCATCAGCGCCGCGCCGCCATCCGCGCGCGAGACATCGACATACTCGGCACCGGCCTGTTCGAGCGCGAGGCGGACGAATTCGCCGCGACCGGGAATCTCGCCCCAGTAATACAGCTCGTAGCGCATGCCGCCCGCTCCTTCCCACCGCCCGTCGCGGCGTTTGGCGGAAGCATAGCGCCGCGGCGCTATTTCTCGTGCATTTCGATTCGCACGCCGGCTTGGCCCTTGTTCAGCCGCTCGATGTATAGCCCGACCGCGTGGTCGGATGGGTCCTCGTGTGCCAACGGATCGAGCAGTTCCCGGGCCCGCCTTGGTGCGCCTGTATCGTTCCGCTTAAGCAGCTCGTAGGCATCCCGATAGCCCGCGACATAGGCGGACTCCGCGCGGGCCTTGGTCAGCACCTCGAACAGGGGTACGAACTCATCTTTTCCCTTCAGGCGTATCTCGCCGAGGGGACGGCAGCGCTTCTCGGCGCCGCGGACCGCGTCGGCGGAGGCAGCGATTCGCGTCTTGAAAAACTTGTTCACGCCCTCGATGCGCGAGGCGGTGTTCACCGCGTCGCCGAGCGCCGAGTATTTCAGCCGCCTGCCCGAGCCGAAATTGCCGACGATGGCCTCGCCGCTATGGAGTCCGATACGCGTATGGCCGAAGCCGGGGCGCTTCTCTTCCTGCTCCTGCCGGAAGTGCTCGCAGCATGCGTCCAGATCGAGGGCGCAGTCGATGGCCCGCTCGCGATGGTCGGCCAGGCGCTCCGGCGCACCGAAGATGGCGAACACGCCGTCGCCGGCGAAGTCCACCACCATGCCGCCGTGCTTCATGATCACGTCGCAGACGCGCTGCAGATACTCGTTGATCGTCGTGGTGAGCTGCTGCGCGTCGATTCGCTCGCTGAGCGTGGTGAAGTCGGCGACGTCGGAGAACAGGAAGGTCATCTCGCGCTTCTCGCCGCCGAGCTCCGGCAGATGCTCGGCCGCGGCCAGGCGGTCCACCACCTCGGGCGCGAGATAGAGACCGAACACCCCGCGCAGCCATCGCTTGTCGCGGTCGGCGACCAGCACCCGGTAGGCCACGATCGCCACGCCGCCGAGCAGCGCGGCGAGGATCGCGGGCAGCATCGGCAGGACCAGTTCGCTCCGAAACGCGGCGATGGCGACGCCAACGGCGACCAGCATGGGCGCGAACGACGCCGCGATCCCGGTCCCGACCGGCAGGCTCAGCAATATCGCGACGCTGGCCCCTACGGTGAGGCCTACGCAAAGCACGCGCAGCCAGACGGGCGGCGTGCGCAGCATGTCGCCGAGCACGAAATTGTCGATCGCGGTGGCCTGGACGTAGACGCCCGGTACATCGGCGAGCGAGACATAGCGCGGCACGGCCAGGTCGGCGCGCGGTGGCAGGACACAGCGGTCGGCGCTCGACCGCGGCTGGGGCCGGTTGATCAGCCGCCGCGAGGTCAGCTTGCGGTCCTCCACGTCGAGCGCGGTGCCGAACAGCACGGCGCGGTTCTTGAAATGGGCGGCGAAATAGTCGTCGCGGCCGGCCTGCGCGCAGGCGAACAGATCGGCGAGGCTGTAGGTGGGCACTTCGTCGCCGCCCCGGAAATTGAGCAGCATCGAATTCGATTCGGAGCCGGGGATCGGCCGGTCGCCGAACATGACTTGGCCGCCCTCCTCGCGCACCGCCACGCCCGCGGCGCGCGCCGCCAGCTCCAGCGCGAAGGCGGTCTCGCGCCGGGTTCCGCTTTTCAGATCCTTCGCCACGATGGTCAGGGGCACGGCGCGGATCACGTCGTCACCCTCCTCGACCAGGTTCGCGGTGCGGATGTTGCGCTCGTTGCCGACCGCGAAGCTTTGGCCGGGGAACGGGCTGATCGGCAGCGCCTCGTGCTGCACCTTGGCGAGCAGGACGCGGTTGTCGCGCGCGCCGTCGTGGAGCGCGAGCAGGAAATCCCGGTCGAAGCCGGAAATGTAGGCGTCCATCGAAGTCGGGAAGATCACGTCGAACCCGACCACCTTGGCCCCGCCGGCGAGGATGGCGGCGAGCACCTTGGCGATTTGCGGCGTCCACAGGGCCTGCGGCTTGCCGGCGAACGGATCGGTCCGGTAGGTCTCCTCGTCGATCGCCACCACCACGGCGGGGGCCGCGGCGGAAGGAGGCGGCGCGCCCAGGAGCGTATTGCGCAGCCAGAACAGATAGTCGATGGACAGCCCGTCCACCACCTTGAGTTGTGGAAGTTGGAAAATCGCGGTGGCCGCAGCGACGATCGCGGCGGCGACCCCGAACCTCTGCGCTCGCATCGCGCTCTAGAGTTTCAGCAGGCGGCGCAGCAGCGGAACACCGCCCGCCTGGGCATGCGCATCCACCCGGAAGAACAGCGAGCCCGAGGGACCCGTCGCCCGGTAGGCGGCGCCCGGCTCGAGCGATTGGCCATGCGCGGCGAAGTCGTAGACGGGCGCCGCGCCTGGGGCCACGGTGACGGTGAACGGCGGGGCATGGCCGTTCGGATCGACGCGTTCGA
>JASHSH010000097.1 GCA_030040955.1 Rhodospirillales bacterium | reverse complement strand
CAGCACGGTGGTCAGCGTGGCCAGCTCGATCGCCACCCACATCACGCCGATATTGTTGGCGAGCAGGGCCAAGTTCATCGCGAACATCAGCACCTGGTACATGGCGTGGTAGAAGCGCAGGTAAGCGGGCGTGAGCCGGCCGATCTCGAGCTCGTGCGCGACATAGGTCGCGCTGAACAGGCTGGTGGTGAAGCCGACGAAGCTCCCCAGCGCGAGGAACACGATGTTGAGCCCGTCGACGAACAGGAAGGTTCCCGGCGGGCCGGGCTCGCGCAGGAACAGCGAGGCCGCCGCGCAGAGCGTGAGGAAGCTCGCCAGCACGTTGAGCCGGGCGGTCAGGCGATAGCCGGGCAGCAGCGCGAGCAGCGCCGCGCCGATCAACGGGCTGGCCAGCACCAGGGAGACGGAACCGAGGCCGGGGCCGCTCACCGCCGCTCGCCCCGGAAACGGTCGAGCGCCCGGATATCGACCGTGTCGAAGCGCTCGCGGATGCGGAACAGGAACACGCCGATGACGATGAAGGCGATCAGGATGGAGAAGGCGACGCTGATCTCGACCACCAGCGGCATGCCCTTGGCCCCGGTCGCGGCGAGGACGAGTCCGTTCTCCATCGACATGAAGCCGACGATCTGGCTGACCGCGTTGCGCCGGGTCACCATCATGAGCAGGCCGAGCAGAACCACGGCGAGGGCGAAGGCGAGGTCCTCGCGCGCGATCGGCGCGGCGCCGGCGGTGACGCGCAGCATCACCACCATGGAGAGCGCGACCAGGGCCATGCCGGCGAGCATGGTCGAGCCGATGCCGATCACGGTCTCGACCTCGCGGTGGATGCCGAGCCGCGCGACGATCCGCCGCAGGGCGAGCGGAATCGCGATCGCCTTGAAGCCGAGGGCGATCGCGGCGGTGACGAACAGATGCGGCTCGTGCTGGAACCAGGCCTGCCAGGCCACCGCCAGCGTCAGGATCGCGGCATGGAGCGCGAAGATGTTGAGCAGCGCGTAGAGCCGGTCCTGGTAGAGCAGAACGAAGCTCATCAGCACGAGGCCGCCGGCGAGCAGATGCGCGGTGTCGAAGACGAGATTGTCCACCTAGAGGCTCCGCGACACGAAGCGCAGCAGGGCCGCGAGCAGGCCGAGCATCAGCGCCGCGCCCAGGAACTCGGGCACGCGGAAGACGCGCATCTTGGCGATCGAGGTTTCGAACAGACCGAGCAGCGCGCCCCCGGCGGCGAGCTTGGCGAGATAGGCCAGGATCCCGAGCGCGTCCGCCGCCAGGCCGCCGCCGGCCGGCGCGAATCCCCAGGGCGCGAACAGGCAGGCGATCAGCGAGACGTAGAGCAGCAGCTTGAGCGAGGCGGCCAGCTCGATCACCGCCAGGTGCCGGCCCGAATATTCGAGCACCATCGCCTCGTGCACCATGGTGAGCTCGAGATGGGTGGCGGGATTGTCGACCGGGATGCGCGCGTTCTCGGCCAGCGCCACGATGACCAGCGCGACGAGGGCCAGGCCGAGCGAGACGCGCAGGCCCACGGCGGGCGAGGCCATGAAGGCGGCGACGGTCGAGAGCTGGGTCGATCCCGCGATCAGCGCCACGGTGAACACGATCATCATCATCGCCGGCTCGGCCAGCGAGCCGATCAGCGCCTCGCGGCTCGCGCCGATGCCGCCGAAGCTGGTGCCCACATCCATCCCGGCGAGCGCGAGGAAGAACCGCGCGGTGCCGAGGAAGGCGATGATCGCGATCAGGTCGGCCGACCAGCTGAACATCAGTCCCGTGGCGAAGGTCGGCACCAGGGCGGCGGCGACCCAGGTCGCGGCGAAGATGAGATACGGCGCCGTGCGGTAGAGCCAGCTCGCGTTCTCGGCGAGCACGGCGTCCTTGCGCAGCAGCCGGGCCAGGTCGCGATAGGGCTGGATGACCGAGGCGCCGCGTCGGCGCAGCAGCCGGGCCTTGGTCTTGCGCACGATACCGGTGAGCAGCGGCGCGAGCCCCAGCACCAGGAGCATCTGCGCGGCCTGGCCGATGAGCGGCTGGATCACTGCCATATCGCCAGGATCAGCAGGATCGCCACCAGCGCCGCGAAGACCAGGCTCAGATAGCGCCGGATGGTGAGGAATTGGAGGTAGTTCATGCGTTCGGCGGCGAAACCGACCGCGCGCGCGACGGGCGCCACGATTGCGTCCCAGGCCGGGTCGCGCAGCGTGACCGCGAGCAAAGCGGGCCGCGCGTCGCCGGGGGCCGGCATCGTCACCGCCTCGCGCGCCCGGAACACCACCGAGCCGAACACGCGCCGGATCGGCTGGGCGAAGCTCACCGAACTGTATTGCGCGAACGGGCTCGGCTCGGGGAAGCCGCAGTCCCAGGGCGGGGCGCGGCGGAGGGTGCGCGAGGCCAGCCGATGGATGGCGAAGGCGGCGAGCCCGCCCGAGCTCGCGATGAACAGGAAGACGAGCAGGCCGTTATAGGAACTGCGGCTCGCCGCGATCGGCACGATGGTGAGCCAGGACATGGCCGACTGCGCGGGCAGATTCGCGCCCACCAAGGGCCGCGCGAGCGGCGCGAGCGCATCGATCACGAATCCGGGCAGGATGCCGGCGAGCAGGCAGAGCGCGGCGAGGAGGATCATGGTTCCGGTCGACCAGGCATCGACCTCGCGCGCGCGCGCGGCGGACTCCGAGCGAGGTCGGCCGAGGAAGCTGATCCCGTAGGCCTTGACGAAGCAGGCGGCCGCCAGCGCCGCCGACAGGGCGAGCAGGGCGCCGACGCTCACGCTGGCGATGCGCAGGCCCCACTGCGCCAGATCGGGGCTGAGCAGGATGGCCTGGAAGGTCAGCCATTCCGAGACGAATCCGTTGAGCGGCGGCAGCGCCGAGATCGCCACGCAGCCGATCAGGAAGGCGAAGGCGGTGCGCGGCATGCGGCGAATCAGCCCGCCGAGTCGGTCCATGTTGCGCTCGCCGGTCGCGGCCAGCACGGCGCCCGAGCCGAGGAACAGCAGGCTCTTGAACAGCGAGTGGTTGAGGACGTGGAACAGGGCGGCGGTGAGCGCGAGCGCGGCGGCGAGGATCATCCCGTCGGCGCGGAAGGCGAGCGAGAGGCCGAGGCCGATGAAGATGATCCCGATATTCTCGACCGTGTGATAGGCGAGCAGCCGCTTGAGATCGTGCTCCATCAGGGCATAGAGCACGCCCATCACCGCGGTGATGCCGCCGAGCACCAGCACCGTCATCCCGGCCCACCAGCCGGGCGCGCCGAGCAGATCGAAGGCGATGCGCACGAAGCCGTAGATCGCCACCTTGGTCATCACGCCGCTCATCAGCGCCGAGACATGGCTGGGCGCGGCGGGATGGGCGAGCGGCAGCCAGACATGCAGCGGCACCAGCCCGGCCTTCGATCCGGCGCCGAGCAAGGCGAGGATCAGGACCAGCGCCACCGCCGTTTCACCGGGGTGCGCGGCGCGGATGGCGTCGAAGCCATAGGCGCCCGCGGGCCCGGCGAGGAGGCCGAAGGCGAGCAGGAGCGCGAGCGTGCCGAAGCTCGCCATCACCAGATAGACATAGCCGGCCCGGGCATTGTCGCGCTCGCGATGATGGGCCATGACCAGCGCCCAGGAGGTCAGCGACATGAATTCCCAGGACAGCAGGAAGGAAAAGGCGTCGTCGGCGAGCACGGTCAGATTCATGCCGGCTAGAAAAGCGGCGTAGAAGGGCAGCACGCGCCGGGGCGCCGGCTCGTGGCGGCCGTAGCCGAGCGCGAACAGGCTCGCCGCGGCGCCGCCGAGATCGACCACGATCAGGAAGAACGCGGCGAGCGGATCGAGGCGGAAATGCGCGCCCAGCCAGGGCAGGCCGATGGGCAGCACGGCGTCCGACGCGGGCGCGAGGCCCAAGAGCGCGGCCAGCGCATTGATCAGGGCGACCAGGCTGACCGCGAGGCACGCCGCGTAGACCGCGATCGAGCCGAGGCGGGCGCGTCCCAACGGGACCGCGGCGATGGCCGCGAGCAATAGCGTGCCCGAGCAATACAGACCGAGTACAACGCCCATGGGCGCCTATCGCCCGCGTCGCCGGGCGCGGCGAGGCCTCATGGCCGATGGCGCGGGACGGTTCGCATGCGGCTCCTTCAGGCGCACGCCACGCCCTCCCTCGGTGCTCGCCGCGTGGTCGCCGATGAGCGCGATGCCGGCGGCATCCAGCGCCCCGATCAGCTTCATCAGCGAATCCACGTTGCCGCGGATCACGCCGTCGCTCGCCTCCATGCGCTGGATGGTGGGTACCGAGAGACCGGAGAGCTTCGCGATATCGCGCTGATCGATGCCGAGCAGGGCGCGCGCCGCCCTGAGCTGGCCCGAAGTTATCATATCTCAAACATCATATCTCATGCTTGAAGAAAACACTACCATATACTGCACTGCAATACAAATATGCCAACGCTCTTTGGTACCACCCAGTCCATGAACTCGACGGGATTCGGCAGCGCGGGAACCCCTTGCGGTATCGGAGTCCGCGCGCCGGGCTCGTAGACCCGGGATTTTCCGTTGCTCGCGCGAAGTGCGCGGCGCCCTATTGTTGCTGCGAGGCGCCGGCCAGCCGTTGCTCGACCACCGCGTCGAAGCGCGCGCGCAAGTGCGGCGCCCCCGCGACGACGCCCTGGAACTGGGCGCGCGTCAGCGTCAGAAGCAGGCAGCGGTCCAGCGACCGAATGGTGGCGGTTCTCGGCATGTTGGTCAGCAGCGCGATCTCGCCGAAGAAATCGCCCTCCTCCAGGATCCAAGAGGCGTGGGCGAGCGGCTGCGCGCCCTTCCGCACGGTGACCTCGACCCGCCCGCGCACGATCACGTAGAATTTTTCGCCCCATTCCCCCTGCTCGATGATCTTCACGCCGGCCTCATGCAGCTCGCTCGAGAACTGATCGGCGAGCGAATCGATCAAGCCCGCGTCGATTTCCTCGAATATCGGGACCGTCCGCAGGAACATCGCGTTCAATCGCGCGCGCGTGCCGGTCGCGTCGACCACGAAATGGCTCTGCTTGTTCCACATCGAGGTGTACATGCCGCCGAGCTTCAGAAGTTCGTCGTGGGCGCCCCATTCGACGAGGCGCCCCTTGTCGAACACGAGGATCTGGTTCACCGCCACGGCCGCGCCCAAGCGATGCGTCACGAGGATGCGCGTGCGACCCGCGGCGATCGCCTCGAGGGTTTGATTGACTTCGGCCTCGGTCGCCGGGTCGAGGGCCGAGGTCGGCTCGTCCAGCATCAGGATCGTCGGTTCGCGGAGGATCGCGCGCGCCAGGGCCAGCCGCTGCTGCTGTCCGCCCGACAGATTCCCTCCGGCCTCCCCGACGCGCGTGTCGTAGCCCTGCGGCAGATCGAGTATGACCTCGTGCAGCGCGGCCAGCCGCGCGGCCCTCTCGATCGCCTCGTCGCTTGCGTCCAGCCGACCCTGGCGAATGTTTTCGCGCACGCTGGTGTCGAACAGGAAGGTGCTCTGGAATACGCAGCCGATCTGGGCCCGCAGGGATGCCGGGTCGACGGACATCAGATCGACCCCATCGATGGTGATGCGGCCCGTGGTCGGGACGTTGAACCGCATGAGAAGGTTCAAGACCGTGCTCTTTCCGGAGCCGCTGCGCCCGACCAAGGCGACCGACTGACCGGCGCGAATCGTGAAGCTCGCATGCTCC
>JASHSH010000096.1 GCA_030040955.1 Rhodospirillales bacterium | reverse complement strand
TCGGACAGCACGCCGCGCGGGGTCGACAGGATCGAGATACCGAGTCCGTTCGACACCCGCGGCAGGTCCTTGATCTTCGAATAGACGCGGCGGCCAGGGGTGGAGATGCGGTCGATCGAGCGGATCACCGGCTCGCCCTCGTGATATTTGAGCTCGATCACCAGCTCGGCGACGCCGGGACGCAGCTGCGCCTCGCTGTAGCCGCGGATGTAGCCTTCGCGCTTCAGAACCTCGAGCACGTTGGTGCGCAGGCGCGAGGCCGGCGCGGTGACGCTGGTCTTGCGCGCCATCTGCCCGTTGCGGATGCGCGCCAGCATATCCCCTAGGGGATCGGTCATCATATTGCGCGTCTCCCTACCAACTCGACTTGACCATGCCGGGAATCTGGCCCTTCGAGCCCATTTCCCGGAGCTGGATGCGGCACAGCTTGAACTTGCGGTAATTGCCGCGCGGCCGTCCGGTCAGTTCGCAGCGCAGGCGGAACCGCGTGGCCGAGGAGTTGCGCGGCAGCTGCGCCAGCTTGAGCATCGCGTCGAAGCGGTCCTCGGCGGTGGCCTCGCGGTTGGAGGCGACGGCCTTGAGCTTGGCGCGCCGCTCGGCGAAGCGCTTCGCCATCTTGGCCCGCTTGTTGTTGCGCTCGATCGCACTCGTCTTGGCCATTGTGCTTACCTCTCCGGCCGGTTCAGCCGACGAACGGCATGTCGAAACCTTCGAGGAGCAGGCGGGCCTCCTCGCCGGTCTCGGCGGTGGTGACGATGACGATGTCCATGCCGCGCACGCGGTCGACGCGGTCGTAGTTGATCTCGGGGAAGACCATCTGCTCCTTCAGGCCGAGCGCGAAATTGCCGCGCCCGTCGAAGCTCTTCGGCGAGACGCCGCGGAAGTCGCGCACGCGCGGCAGGGCGATGTTGATCAGGCGGTCGAGGAACTCGTACATCCGGTCCTTGCGCAGCGTGACCTTGCACCCGACCACCTGGTTCTCGCGCAGCTTGAAGGTGGCGATCGACTTCCGCGCGCGGGTCACCACCGGCTTCTGGCCGGAGATCAGGGTGAGGTCGGCGACCGCGCCTTCGATCTTCTTGGCGTCCTGCGAGGCCTCGCCGACACCCATGTTGATGACGATCTTGGTCAGCTTCGGCACCTGCATCGGGTTCTTGTAGTTGAACCGCTCCTGCAGCGTCTTGCGGACGACCTTCTCGTAATGCTCGCGCAATCTGGCGGCCATGGCCGAACCCTCAGCGATCGATCCGCTCGCCCGAGCGGCGGGCGACGCGGACCTTGGTGCCGTCGTCGAGTATCTGGAAGCCGACCCGCGTGGGCTTGTCGGTCGATGGATCGACGAGCGCCAGGTTGGACAGATGGATCGAGGCTTCGCGGCGCACCAGCCCGCCCTGGTTGGCGAGGCTCTGGCGCGTGTGGCGTGTGATCATGTTGAGCCCCTGCACCACGGCGCGGCCGTCCGACGGGTCCACGCGCAGAACCTCGCCGCGCCGGCCCTTGTCCTTGCCGGTGAGCACGATGACCTGGTCGCCCTTGCGGATTTTCGCGGCCATCACAGCACCTCGGGGGCGAGCGAGACGATCTTCATGTACTTCTTGGCGCGCAGCTCGCGGGTGACGGGGCCGAAGATGCGGGTGCCGATCGGCTCGCCCTGCGGCGTGATCAGCACCGCGGCGTTGCGGTCGAAGCGGATCGAGGTTCCGTCCGGGCGGCGGATTTCCTTCGCCGTGCGCACGATGACGGCGCGATGCACGTCGCCCTTCTTCACCCGGCCGCGCGGGATCGCCTCCTTGATGGAGACGACGATCACATCGCCCACGGTGGCGATGGTGCGGTGCGAACCGCCCAGCACCTTGATGCACTGCACCCGGCGGGCGCCGGAATTGTCGGCGACGTCGAGGTTGGTCTGCATCTGGATCATGACACTCGTCCTTGCTTGCGCGCGCGGCCGCTTACGACGCCGCCGGCGCCGCGCCGTCGGTCACCACCGCCCAGCGCTTGGTCTTCGAGATCGGCCGGCACTCCTCGATGCGCACCACGTCGCCGATCTTGTGGCGGTTGGTCTCGTCGTGCGCGGCGTACTTCTTCGAGCGCCGGATCAGCTTCTTGTACACCGGGTGCATGACGCGGCGCTCGACGCGCACCACGACCGTCTTGTCCATCTTGTCGGACACCACAACACCCTGCAGGACGCGCTTCGGCATCGTCACTCTCTCCTTACGACGACGCCGGCGCGCCCGCGCCCTTGCGCTGGCGCAGCAGCGTGCGGATGGTCGCGATCTCGCGCCGCACCTGACGGACGCGCGCCGTGTTGGCGAGCTGGCCCGAGGCGCGCTGGAAGCGAAGATTGAACTGTTCCTTCTTCAAATCGAGCAGCCGATCGTCGAGCTGGTCGGAGGTCTGCGTCTTGAGTTCGCCGAGCTTGGCCATTCTCAGCCCTCCCCGCCCAGGCGCTGCACGAAGCGAGTCTTGATCGGCAGCTTGGCCGCGGCCAGCGCGAAGCCGGTTCGCGCGACCTCGGCCGGCACGCCGTCGACCTCGAACAGGATGCGGCCGGGATGGATGCGCGCCACCCAGTATTCCGGCGCGCCCTTGCCCGAGCCCATCCGCACCTCGGCCGGCTTGGTCGACACCGGCAGGTCCGGAAAGATTCGGATCCAGACGCGGCCCTGGCGCTTGAGATGGCGGGTGAGCGCGCGGCGCGCGGCCTCGATCTGGCGCGCGGTGACGCGTTCGGGCTCCATCGCCTTCAGCCCGTAGGAGCCGAAGGCCAGGTCGAAGCCGGCCTTGGCGGTGCCGTGGATGCGGCCCTTGTGGGCCTTGCGGTACTTGGAGCGGGTGGGACTGAGCATGATCTGTCTCGCCGGTCCTTCTCAGCGGCCGCCGCTGGGCTGGGATTCGAGCGCGCGCTTGTCCTGCGCCATCGGGTCATGCGCCATGACCTCGCCCTTGAACACCCACACCTTGACGCCGCAGGTGCCGTAGGTGGTCTTGGCGGTGGCCACGCCGTAATCGACGTCCCCGCGCAGCGTGTGCAGCGGCACGCGGCCCTCGCGATACCATTCCATGCGCGCGATTTCGGCCCCGCCCAGGCGGCCCGAGCAGTTGATGCGGATGCCGAGCGCGCCGAGCCGCATCGCCGACTGCACCGAGCGCTTCATGGCGCGGCGGAAGGCGACCCGGCGCTCGAGCTGCTGGGCGATGCTTTCGGCGACCAGCTGCGCGTCGAGCTCGGGCTTGCGGATCTCGACGATGTTCAGGTGCACGTCGCCGCCGGTCATCTTGGCCAGCTGCTTGCGCAGCACCTCGATGTCGGCGCCCTTCTTGCCGATCACCACGCCGCGACGGGCGGTATGGATGGTGACGCGCGCCTTCTTCGCCGGA